>JAISBK010000020.1 GCA_031266255.1 Treponema sp. | reverse complement strand
CATGTTCCTCTCCCGGTAGAGAGTATACCACAGATGGGAGACTGGGGGAATTTCTATGCGTTTATCCTGTAGATTGGTAGATTATCAATATTCATAGTAATAACATCGGAACTATATTGTTGACAAACACCAGAGAGCGGGTGATAATAAATACCATTGAATTGAAAAGGTGTAACTGCTCTCTAGAAATTATGAACCAGGAGGAAACAATGCAAGAAAAAAACGCTTCCATTGATCTTTGGGAACTGCTTACCTGTTTAAAGTCAGGGTACCAGTGGGTGGATCTCAGCTTTGAACTTAGTCCGCAAACGCCTCATTGGCAGGGTTTTAAGCCTTTGGAGGTCAAGCCCCTGTACACTTTTGAAAATACCGAGGGCGTATTCTGTGCGAATCAGTACACCCTGTCAGGACAGTATGGTACGCATACTGATTTCCCCAGACACTTCGATCCAAAAGGCCGCTGGATGCACGAATATGGTGTTCAGGACTTGGCGTATCCCTTGGTGGTCATTGATAAGTCCACCGCGGTTACGGCAAATCCCGATTACGAGCTTAGTAAGGATGATATTCTTGAATTTGAGAAGACCTACGGATCCATACCAACCGGATCCTTTGTCGTGTTCCGAAGCGATTGGTCAACCCGCAGTGCAGCGGATTACGAAAACAAGGATGCCCAGGGTAATGCGCATTATCCTGGCTGGCATCTTGAAGCCTTGAAATACCTCATCGAAGTACGGAATATTGCCGTGATAGGGCACGAAACCCCTGACACTGATTCCGCTCAGCGCGGCAATGCCGTGGGCATGGTTTGTGAGGCTTATGTGTTGCAGCAGGGGAAGCTGAATGTCGAACTCCTAAGAGGGCTTGATCAAGTGCCTCCTATAGGCGCCATTGCCTTCATCACCTTTCCCAAGGTGACGGATGGCGTCGGGTTTACGAGTCGTGTCTTTGCCATTGCTCCCCGGTAACGAGAGAAGACTATGCGAAAATACGTGCCCTTATTGCCACAAGTTCCCTTGGTTGGTACAATTAAAGAGTATGGAACTAAATCAAGAATGTATTGATGGTTTACAAGTCAACGAAGTAAGCCTTATGAAACGTATAGCAGAAAGCCTCCAGGTCAATCTGGGGCAAGTTTCCACAGTGGTAAGTCTCTTGGGTGAAGGGAGCACGGTGCCTTTCATCGCCCGATATCGTAAGGAAAAGACCGGTAGCCTGGATGAAGTCCAGGTCCGGGAGGTAGATCATCTGTTTTCCATGGGAAAAAACCTGGAAACCCGGCGGATTGAGATTATTCGCGGGATCTTTGAGCAGGGAAAACTCACCGAGACCTTGTACGATAACATCACCAAGGCGGCGACTCTGACGGAACTTGAGGATATCTACACCCCGTATAAAAAGAAGAAGAAAACACGAGGTATGCTGGCCTGCGAAAAGGGGCTTGAACCGTTGGCTGATGCTATGCTTGAGTTGGAGGCTGCTCCACTCCTGCTTAAAGCTGCGGCCTATATCACCGAAAATACCGAACAGCCTGAGTTGTCAGTGGCCTCGGTAGAGGATGCCTTGCAAGGGGCTATGGATATTATTGCCGAACGGATCTCCCAAGATCCGGAAAATCGGAAAATCATCAAATCCTTCTATTTCTTGGATGGGCGCATCATGGTCAAGGCTTCGCAGAAGCCCGGTATCGGGGACGAAGAAGCCAAGAAGACCTCTACCTATCAAATGTACTGGGACTACACCGAGCATCTTGCCCAGATCAAGCCCCACCGGATATTGGCGATAAACCGGGGTGAACGGGAAAAAGTTCTGGAAACTACCTTTGATGTAGACGAACCTGCTGCGGTGGAGCTGCTTCAAAAAAAATATACGTTCTATAATGAGTACCACAAAACTGCTATTGAAGACGGTGTTAAGCGGCTCTTATCCCCTGCAGTGATCCGGGAAATCCGGGGGGATCAGCATGATGCTGCAGATGATCACGGTATTTCCGTATTCAGCCAAAATCTCAAGAACCTGCTCATGCAACAGCCCATCAAAGGTACCCGGGTCTTAGGGATTGATCCGGGGATCCGAACCGGAACCAAGTGTGCGTTTCTGGACGATACCGGGAAATACCTGCATAATTTCGTTATCTATAATCACAAGGTTGCAGAGGCGAAGCAGTTGATCTTGGATGGAGTCAAACAGTACGACATCCATCTTATTGCCGTGGGGAACGGTACCGGCTCACGGGAAGTACAGGAGATCGTCTCACAGGTCATAGTTGAGAACCAACTGGAAGTCCTCTACACCGTGGTTGATGAAGACGGCGCTTCGGTTTATTCTGCCAGTGACCTTGCCCGGGAAGAATTTCCCGACTTGGATATAACCATCCGGGGGGCCATTTCCATAGGCCGCCGCATCCAGGATCCCTTGGCAGAGTTAGTCAAGATCGATCCTAAATCCATCGGCGTAGGACTCTATCAACACGATGTGAATCAGAAGAAACTCTCTGAAACCTTAGACGAGGTGGTTTCTTCGGTGGTGAACAACGTAGGGGTAAACCTCAACACCGCCAGTGCTTCTCTGCTCCGCTATGTGTCGGGGATTAATGGTTCTTTAGCCAAAAAAATCGTAAAGTATCGGGAAGCCCAGGGAAAGATTGCTTCCCGGCAAGAGCTCACCGCGGTTCCTGGCATGGGCCCCAAGAGTTTTGAACAGTGTGCCGGATTTCTTAAGATTCCTGAAAGCGAGGATCCTCTGGATAATACCTGGGTTCACCCGGAGAACTATGAGATCGCCCGGACCATCAGAAATACCATGACCACCACCGGAAATCTGAATACTGAAATCGTGAATACCCTCAAGGACAAGCATGGCATAGGGGATACCACCATCAAGGATATTAAAGATGAGTTACAGAAACCGAACCGGGATCCCCGGGATGGCTACCCTAAACCGATTATGCAGAAGGGCGTGTTGAGTTTTGAGGATCTCCACCAGGGAATGATGATCACCGGTAAGATCAAAAACGTGGTTGACTTTGGGGCCTTTGTTGACGTGGGAATCAAAGAGACCGCCCTGGTTCATATTTCCGAGTTGAGCGATCATTTTGTGAAGGATCCTATGGACGCGGTAAAAGTGGGGGATATACTGGAATTCCGGGTCATCAACTTGGATCAGGATCGTCGCAGGATCGCCCTTTCCCGGAAGCGTCAGCATGATGCGTTAGTTCCCCTAGTTGAACCTAAAACAGGGGCTGTTCCTGGGGAGCAACCGGTTTCAAGACAAGCTGCAACGGGTAAAAAGCGGATACTGACGGTGAAAAAAAACACCGACCCAGAGGGAAGCGCGGCTGTGGCAAAATCCAGGGTCTTCAAAGGTACGCCTCAAAAGTCCGTTCCGCAGGATCCCCGGATCCCGTATACTCCAACCAAGGGATCTTCCCCAAAGCTTCCCGATGATGATGGAACCATGTATAACCCCTTTGCAGAGGCCTTTAAAAAGATGCGGGAAAAGAAGGCAACGACCTCAGGATCCATGAAGTAAGGGTCCCGACATTGGCCTTTTTCTAACATTATGGTATTGAGGCGGTTGTAAAACTTCAGTTTTGCAACCGCCCCTATCTTTTAGGAAAGTCCACCATCAAAGCACCGGTTTTGGGATCCCGCTTTTCCCGTGGACCTATCATGAGCCTTACCAATTCCCCCGGTTTATGGTGTTCCCGTGGATCCCGCTCAATCACCAGTACAAGCCCTCGACGGGAACAGCCATACCGGCCATACCCCTGTTGCGGTACGGGAAACCTATCCGAGATGATCCGTACCGGAAAGGGCTTTGCTTCCTCCTGAGAAGATTCCCGTTCCTTTTCCGCGGGGCCGGTTAACAAAAAGCTCACCGTTGCCCGCTCTTTGGGAAGCCCTGCAGCAACAGAAAGGCCATGTAAGGCGGTAGGTGCGTCTTCTGTATCAAAGGCAAAATGGCACCATTTAGTCTTTCCCCCCGGGCAAGGGCAGACCCCAAGATGCGGACAGGGCAAATAGGGTACCTGTCCCTGGGCAAGCAGGAAACCTCGCAGCGCAGCAATATAGTACCCAGACCAGGGGACTCCTGGTTCCAGCACCAGGATGGAACCGGATTCAGCAACCAGGGAAACCAGAAGTTGACTGCTCTTATCCGCAGCCTGCTGCAAAGCCCCTGAATCAGCCTGGGGTATTTCCTCAAAGCGTTCATTGAACACGTTGAGTGCTGAAACCAGCCGGGCCTTGGGGCCGTATATCGGCGCTCCCAGCGTCCCATGGATGGTCTTGATTACCCAGGGAGTATCTCCTGCCAAAGCATAAAAGAGCCGCTTTCCCGCATCAAGCACTGCGGCGTTTCGATCCAGGCAGCGGAATTCCAGGGGAAGCTGTCGCAGATCAGGCCGGGCAATCCAGAGCGCTACGGCCAGGGTCAGCGGTCCAGAGCCTAGATCCGTAATAGCGTCCCCGGCCGCGAAATTTAGGGACAGATCCGGGAGGAGTCTACAAAGCCGGTAACTGTTCCAGAGGAAAAAGTACCGTAGATACGCTGAAAGTAGCCCTTTCTTCCCCAAATATGAATCCGGTCGTTCCCCCCGGTTGCTGGTAAGCAGCCGGGAAAGCTCCGCCACATCCCGAGGAAGGCCGGGACGGAAACGCCGAGGCACGGGAAACACCTGGTCGATCAAACGGGGAACTTCCTCAAGGGTACGGCGGGCTTCAGGACTTAACGGGGAAAACAGACGCATCAGAGCTTCTTGGGTATGGCGGAGCTGTTTTTCCCCTTAACCAGCTCATAGAGCGCCACTAAATCGGAACGGAGCGCCGCAATCTGTGCCCGCAGGTTCTGCTGCTTCCCCGATACCTCGCGAAAGAGCTGGTTCCTCGCGCCTTCCAAAGTAAAATGCCGATCATAGAGGAGGTATTTAAGCCTAAACAGAATTTGTAGATCCTGATTTGCATAGTACCGTTTTCCACGTTCGTCCTTATGGGGTTGTAACAAGGGAACCTCCTTTTCCCAGTACCGTATGACGTAGTTCTTTAATCCTAAAAGCTGTTCCAGGTCTCCCAGGGTGTAGTAGATCATGATTTATTCCTTGGCATGCCGGACTGCTTTCCTAGAAGAACGCAGTTCAATGGTAACCGGTATGTGGGAAAAACCCAAATCTTCGCGGATCTTATTCCGGAGATAGGATACATAGGCTGCACTGACCGCCTGGGGGCGGGACACAAAAAACACGAATTTGACCGGTTTATCTGAAACTTGGAGTGCGTACTTGACTTTAAACCGGGTCTGGGGGCCTATAGGAGGAGGATACGCCTGGAGCCAGCCTTCAAGGACCCGGTTAAGGAGGCTGGTATCAATGTGCCGTATGAGCTGGCCGTACAGTCTCAGGGCCGTATCCAGCAACGTATCTACCCCGGTTCCATTCTTGGCGCTCACCGGAATGATCGGCGCGTATTCCATTTTACCAAACAGGAACCGGATCCGATCCTGAACCGCCTGTAGCGTGTTCTTTACCTGAGGCATGGTATCCCATTTGTTGAGCACCATAATGATACCCCGACCCTGATCATGGGCCAAAGCCGCGATTTTCTTATCCTGATCCGAAAGCCCGTCCTGGGCATCGATCACCAAAAAGACCAGATCCGCCTGGTCAATGGCTTTGATGGCCCGGTTCACTGAATAATATTCGATGTTTTCCCTCACCTTGGCTTTCCGTCGGATCCCTGCAGTATCCAAGATTTTGAAGGTCCGGTTCTTATACTGGAATTCCCCTTCCACCACATCTCTTGTGGTACCCGGTATATCGCTCACAATAGAAGCCCCCGAAGCAGTGAGCCGATTGGACAGCGTGGACTTCCCGGTATTGGGCTTTCCCAGGAGGGCGATACCTATCGGTTCGTAGGTTGGTTTTGTTCCCTCCTCTGACTCAAGGACTTGAGAAAAATCAAGCCCTGCAATGATAGCCGCTTCCAGATCCGCCACATGATCCCCATGTTCTGCGGAGATCATAAAGAACCGGTCAAACCCATAGGAGAGGCAATTCCAAGCATCCTGCTCCCGGCGGCCTCCCTCGGTCTTATTGACCGCCACCAACAGCCGATCCTGGAAAGGCCGCAGGAATTCGATGAATTCCTCATCTTCATTGGTAAGAACCCCGGCTTCCAAAAGGAGAATGATCCGATCTGCCTGCTTCAAGGTTTCCCGTGTTCGGGCTTGTACCAGGGCGTCCAAGGTTCGATCCTGGTCTTCCGCGGCTTTTTCCAGCTTAAATCCCCCGGTATCAATGAGTCTCAGGGGTTTCCCCTGGATAAACGTATTCATCCCCACGGAATCACGGGTAACTCCTGGGGTCGGATCCGTGATGACCCTGCGGGTATGAACCAAACGGTTAAACAGGGTGGACTTACCTACATTGGGCCGCCCCACCAGCACGACCACCGGAAGATGCTGATAGTGTTTATCGGGATCGAATTTCATAGTCATTTGGGAAGTATTCGGCCATCCAGGCTTCCACCAAGACGGTAACGTGATAATAGGAGGTACACTGCAGAGCATTTTCCGCCAACATCCGGCAATTTTCCATACTCACCCCCCGGATGATCCGTTTGACCTGCGGGATGGACTGAGCCGTCATACTAAATTCATCCAATCCTAAGCCTAAAAGCAAGGCGGTAGCCGAAGGATCTCCGGCTAACTCTCCACACATAGCTGCCCGAATTCCTTTTTCGTGGGCGCTCTGGATGATCTTCTTGAGGAACCGGAGCACCGCCGGATGAGACGGCTGGGCAAGATAATTGACCCGTTCGTTTCCCCGATCTACTGCCAGAGCATACTGGATGAGATCGTTCGTACCAATGGAAAAAAAATCCGATCGTTCCGCCAAAATATCCGCAGTCATAGCCGCGGCCGGAACTTCAATCATAATCCCTACTTCTATATGGTCGCTATACGCCTGGTTCTTCTGGCGGCACTCAGCTTTGGCCTCCTCCAACATACTCAGGGCTTGCTCTAGTTCTTCGATTCCAGAAATCATGGGAAACATGATCCGCAGGTTTCCCTTAATACTGGACCGCAACAAGGCCCGCAACTGGGTCTTAAAAAGCTCAGGCAGGGAAAGGGAAAATCTGATAGCCCGCCAGCCCAGGAGGGGATTCTTTTCATCAGCAGCCTGGAAATTCGGAAGCAACTTGTCCCCGCCGCTGTCCAGGGTTCTTATGGTTACTGGCCGGCCTGCCATCATGTTGAGTACATGACTATAGGATCGGTACTGCTCCTCTTCCGCGATTCCCTGTTTTGGCGTAAGAAAGAGGAATTCCGAACGATACAACCCTATGCCTTCTGCACCATAACGAGATACGTTATCTGCTTCTTCAGGGATTTCAATATTGGCCTTGAGGCAGACCCGATACCCGTCTTTTGTCTCAGCAGGAAGCTCCCGCAGTTCTAAAGACTCATCAAAACGCTTCCGGTACTGATCGATAACCCCTTGGTACTGCCACAAAACCTGGGTATCCGGGTTAATGATCACCTCGCCTGAAGCGCCGTTTACCACCAGTTTATCACCCTCATCAATTTCTTTGGTGATGGTGGAAAGCCCCAGCACTGCGGGAATAGCAAAGGCCCGGGCAAGAATTGCCGTGTGGGATGTTCGTCCCCCTGCATCCATAACAATGGCCTTGACCCGCTCCTTGTTCATGGCTAACACATCTGAGGGCAGCAGATCATGGCTCACCAAGATCACATCGGAACTGAGATCCGCCAGGGAAAACTTCTTAACAGAAAGCAGCCGATGCATCACCCGGTGGGATACATCGGAAATATCGGTGGCCCGTTCCCGAAACTGGGCATCCGGGGAAGCCATTAAGCGCTGGGATAAGTCATGGGAAATATCCCAGAACACCCATTCTATATTTTGCAAGCTGTCCCCAAGATGATCTTTAATTTGATCCTGAAAATCCAGATCTTCAAGCATCATCAAATGGGACTGAAAAATAGCGGCTTGTTCCTTGCTCACTTCCCGTAAGGCATGTTCATGCAAGTCTTTGACTTCTTCCGTGGCTTCACGGTTAGCCGCGAGAAACCGCTCCCATTCAGATTCAACTTGATTTTTCCGTATACTATATCGGGGAATATCGAGAAAATCATCCTCCCAATATAAAAACGCCTTTTCAATAGCTATACCCGGCGACGCAGGAATACCGGTGAATTTTTTCATTCCTTGAAGAATACCCTAAACCCCCCTCCATTGACAAGTACTTTTTTTCCAGTCCATCCTTGGCCGCGTTGTATCAGGCGGGGGTTTCCTAGGTTCAGGTACCGAGCAGGTTTATTGGGTTGTCCATGAGATATGTTCCCCTTTATGACGATGTGGAATTGCTGTAAAGTAAAAACAGATACTTGTCTTTTTCTCTAAATAATAATATCTTTACTATAGATGCCTCAAGTGCTATTGATTTTATCGTACGTCTAAACCAAACTAGCCCATCTATTCCATCTCATACCAAACCAAGGAGATACCCGTTTATGGTTCTCACCGAACAAACCTTTCTGCATGCATTTCAAAAACAGGTCATCTGTACTCCCGATCATCATGCCCTCTCGGATGTAACTAATGTCCCTATTACCTACCGCAAGACCCAGCAGTATGCCAATTATGTGTACCGGAAACTGACTGAATCTGGGGTGGGCCGGGGCGATATAGTCGCTCTTTTTCTAGGGCGTACCGCCTTTTTTCCCATTGCTGCTATTGGGGTATTTCAGGCAGGAGCTGCGTACATGCCCATTGATCCCCGGTATCCTGACAGCCGCATTGCCTTTATGCTCGAAGATTCTGAGGCAAAGGTACTCATCACCTCCCGGGACTTAGCCGTGCATACCCAGGGATTCTGCGGTACGGTACTGTATGCCGAGGATTTGTGGGTAGAAGAGGAGGCGACTCCTGAACCGGTTATTGATGGTGAAGATATGGATTATGTGATCTATACTTCGGGAACCACGGGTAGGCCAAAGGGAGCGGTGAATATGCACAAGGGCCTTATGAACCTGATTGATGGTTATGCTGCTGAACTGGGGTTCAACGAGGATGCTGTTTCCGGGGTGTATGCCAGTTTTGGGTTTGATGCTTCGGTTTTACAGATATTTCCGTTTTTAGCCCGTGGGGCGCGGGTAGATATTATACCGACCGAGGTGATGCTGGATATGCGGGCGCTCAGCAGGTACACCAATGAGCATGGGATAACGACGATGTATTTACCTCCTTCAATCATCACATTTTTTGATTCGTTTTGTGAAAACACGACGCTCAAGTCGGTAGTTGCAGGAGGGGATAGGCTGACCTATGGGCCTGGGCGTAATTTTGTGCTATACAACCTGTATGGGCCTACTGAGGTGAGTGCGGTAAGTACCCTTTTTTTGGTGGATAAGAAATATGACCACTACCCTATCGGCAAAGTTATTAAGAACAACTGTGGGTATATTGTGGATGAGCACATGCAGTTGCTGCCTGATGGGGAAGCTGGAGAATTGTGTATAGCAGGTATTCAGGTAGGTGCGGGATATCTCAAACAGCCTGAATTGAGTGCGGAAAAGTTTATCGCGAATCCTTTTAGCGACGAAGCGGGGTATGAGACGATATACCGGACCGGGGATTTATGCCGGGTTTTACCGGATGGGAACTATGCGTTTTTAGGGCGTATTGATACGCAGGTAAAGATTCGAGGGTTCCGGATTGAACTTGGGGAAATCGAGATGACCATGAGGAAGTACGACGGGGTAAAAGAAGCGGTTTGTACGGCCTTTGAGGACGAGGTGCGGGGAGAAAAATATATCGTGGGGTACTATACGGCTGATGAGGTTTTGGAAGAAGGGGCATTGCAAGCCTATGTATCCCAGAGTCTGCCTTATTATATGGTACCTGCAGTCTTTGTTAAGGTAGAAACGATACCGGTTAATGCGAATGGGAAATACGACCGGAACGCGTTAGCGAAGCCCGTCCGTGGGGAGCGTGGGGAGGTATCCTGTGCAGAAACCCCGGAAGAGCAGGTCTTGGTAGAATGTTTAGGGGAGATAGTGGGTACCAGGCAGCTTGATTTTGAGCACAATTTCAGTGAAGCCGGGGGGGATTCCCTTGGGGCGATACAGTTAATAACGTTACTCATAGAAAAAAAATATACCATTGAAATAGCAGCTATTATAAATCCAGAGCATACCTTACGGGATATAGCCCGTCTTCTCGTGCCTCATGTTGCTTCGATTGAGAAGAAACCGGCTGGTGTGTGGGAAAAGCCTGTGGAGTGGAGTGACGAGCAGTTTAATCGGGTACTTGCTCAGTATGGACGGGAAAACATAGAACGGATCTATGATTTAACCTGCTTACAGACTGCATTTTTACATTTTTGCCTTACGCATCCGGAACGGGAAACGCTTCATATACAGAACTCATACACGGTACAAGGTCCTTTGGATAGTGATCTGTGTTGTGCAGCCTTTGCCATTACCGTGCGCAAGCATCCGGTACTGCAGACCGCAATTGTTTACCGGGATGTACCGGTGCCGAAGCAGCTCATCGTATCAAACCGGGGACTCGAAATGAGCATTATGAGTGATGAACCAATTGACCGAGTGGTGAAGCAGGAGCTGAGGAGAGGGTTTGATTTTGAAAAAGACAACCTCATCCGCATTATTCTCCTCAAAGAAGGAACCAACTATACGCATATTATTATAAGTGTGCACCACATCGTTATAGATGGTTGGGGACTCGGTATTTTTATGCGGGACTTTACGAAGACCTATCAGGAACTGGCGAAAGGTGTGCCGATTACGCTTCTAAAAGAAAAGATAGCCCAGAAACGTAACGATGCTTTTTCTTATGAAGAGCTTATCAATTATGTTAATGGACTGGATCAAGATGCGGCTCTTGCGTATTTTTCAAAAAAAATTGCCGGACATACGGCAACGGTGGATCTGATCCATGACTATCCGAATCCCCAAGGCAACTGGAGCTGTTCGTTAGAACTGTTGGATATTCCATACCCCGTTAGTGAAGGCATCCGTAGTGTTGCGCGCCAGTATAGGGTGAGCGTCGCTGCCATATACGAAGGGGTCTTCGCCGTTCTCTTGCAAAACGAAAGCGGAAGTTCCGATGTGGTATTCAGTTTATTGTTAAATGAAAGGTGGTATCCGGTCAACGGTATTGCAGATATTCTTGGATTCTTGGTAAGTAAAATAGGGAGACGGGTTATCATTGATACCGATACCAGGTTTGCCGACCTCTTTACGTTAGTCCAAAAGCAAAGTATGGACGATCTCAAGTATAGCTACGTCGATCCTTTTGAAGTAGGAAAACTTTTTAAAGCACGGACTGTTTTTAGTTACAACCAATTCTTTTATCAGTTTGCGCTCGCTGATGATGTATCGGTATCTTTTGATATGGAATATCATACTACCTATCTGAGTGATAATGAAGATATACTGTTTAACATTGAAGCAATGGATACTGCTGCCCGTTTACGGATTGAATATAATACGTATAATTATTCAAAGCATACGATCAAACGTTTTTTGCATAATTATCTTTCAGTACTTGAGTACATTACCGCTCACATAAACGCAAAGATCCGTGAAGTGCCGGTTGATTCGGCAAGAGCAGTATAAGGATTGTTACCTGCTGCTGCATTACGATAGGAGAAAAATCTCAATATGAGAAGTTTAAGGAGTACCCTTTTTATCTTATTGGTCACGTTAAGCGTGGTTATTTCATTTGGTGTGGGTATGGTAATTTATGCTCAGTACAGGGCGTACATTAAAGATACCTATGAAGCTACGTTGAAGCAGGTTCTTGAGGGGGTCTCAGCAAGTTTACCGGTTTTAAGCGACCCCACCTCTATTATCAAAGAGGGGCATGTTCAGTCGGAAACATTTACCGATCTCTTCATTAAACTGCATACCTTTACGAAGCTGTTTAATGTTGAAGATATTGTTTTACTTGACCGGCAGCAAGGTAATACCTACCGGTTTCTTGTCGGTGCCCTTAAGGAAGGTGATCCCCTCAGCTTTTTAGCGGAAGGTCTTTTTCTCAGTCCCTATGAGGCGCAAGAGAGCATTAGAGAAGCCATAGAGGAGGTGTACCAGACTGGAAGGTTTCAGGTAACCAAGTCCCCCTACTCCGATGAATTCGGTACCCATGTAACCGGTATTCTCCCCCTTATGCAAAAGGGTACGGTTACCGCTATTCTGGCAGTAGATTATAACGTCTCTTACGTGGAAGGTTTGCACCAGAATGCCTACTTCGCGTTGATCGTTTCTATGATTTTCGCGGTTGTTTTGGCAACCGTGGGTGCTTATGTACTTGCCACCGTCCTGGTCAAACCAATAAACCAGGTTACCCTTGCAGCCGGAGAACTAGCCCAAGCCCATTTCGATATCCAAATCCCCATCACTACCCATAATGAAATCGGCGGTCAGCAAAAAGCCCTGTGTACCATACGGGATAACCTCAAACGCTTGGTAGCCAACCTCAACCACCAAGTCCAAAAATTGGCTACCATCAGTAATAACCTCAAAGATGCGGTTAAAAAATCCTTTAGTGATGTAGCGGTGATTGTCAGTCAAATGAATTCCGTACAAAACGAAGCAGACTCCCAAATAACCATGGTCGCCGTAACCACCGATTCCACCAAACGCATTGTCAGCCATATCAATGACCTTGATGGAGC
>JAISBK010000208.1 GCA_031266255.1 Treponema sp. | reverse complement strand
GGTGATGAAACCCCTAAGGCAATAAAGCGGAACAAGATCCTGATACTCCTGTTAGGCAATTCCGAGAAAGCAATCCCCCGGGGATGGCGCATCAGGGTATTGATGATCAGAAAAAGAATAAGATGCCCGGTTTGTTCGGTTATAAGCACTGCAGGGTTGAACTTGATCGCCGAAAAAATTGCCAATACTTCTGGCGATTTAGCAGAGAGGTTCAAAGGCCGAGTACGGATCCAGTTTACGGTCTGCAAGATTTCAGGATAGGAACGAAGACAATCCACAATAGCCAAGATCACCAAGTACAACTGTTCCTCAGGAATCGCCGACAAGGTAAGGCCCCCTTCTGCATAGCTCAGGATCCACTGGAATTCCCTCATAAATAAGTGCCGAAGCATATCCTGTTTGTTCTTGAAATGGGAATAGAGCCCACTTTTAGACAACCCTGAACGGCGGGCCACCATATCCATAGACGCATTCCAAGGACCTGCTTCAGCCACCACGCTTGCCACTGCATTTAATAAGCTGCCATCCTCAGCTTTCAGATATTTTTTTCTTTCATATCTTTTTGTTTTTTTTTCTCTTTTTTCCAATTCTTGCATGTCCTTAGGACATCGGTCTGTAGTGAATCCCAATGCCCAGGCACCAAAGCGGCTTTCTAGTTCTTCAAAGTCCAGAGCATCTAAAGCCTCCTCATATAATCCCAACCCATGGGCTATGCTCTGTTCTACCCGGGTAATACACTGCCAAACCTGCTCGTCGGTAGGCCCTTCCTTACCGGTATACCCGTGTTTATGGAAATAGGCTACCAAAAAGGTTAATGTCGTAGTAACCAGTTGCATGATCGAAGGATAGGAGGTATCCCCCTCCTCAAGACACTGCAACTCCTGCATATCCAGGCCTTGGGCGATCATGAAGGTTACCATCTGATCGAGGCGTTGATTACCATATACTTGGATCAGACAGAAAATAAACGCATCTCGATTCCGGACGTAATACTCCACCACGATCCGCATTATGCTAAAAAGCTGGTCCCGTCTATCCTGGTTTAACCTGGCCTCGTCGTACTGGGGCTTTATAAACGCCACATATTCGGTGAAGAACTGTTCATACATAGCCTCAAGGAGGGCTTGTTTGCTTTCAAAATGCCGGTATAATGCGGACTTACTCACCCCCAGTTCCTGGGCAATTTCAGAAAGGCTCGTTGATTGGTACAGGGTCCGTCCCCACACGCGGAACGCGGTTTTAATGATATCAGCTTTCTTCATAAGTTACCGACCGGTCGTTAACTTATAACATAACCATTCATAAAGCGGAAGGCAATAACGCAACAGAAAAAATAAAAAAGTTCCTCAAGTTCTCTCCCAATCCCCTTAACAAACTGCTTTACCTAAGCAGGAGAAATGCTTGACGCTCTCGATCATTTCATGTTTCAATAGAATATACGAGGCTGTTTTGTCAGGCAACCTTAGATTGAGGTGGAAAAGTCCATCTTTAGACCACTTTTCCTTGAGGCATGTTTCCATACCTATCCGTATATCTGATGATGTAGGAGATCGAGTATTATGAAGTTAAAAAAAAGACTTGCCGTCACGTTTACGGTTATTTCGATAATTCCTTTTATAGCGGGGATGTGTTTTATGCTTTTCAGGTCTGGTAAAACCATCCGGCAGAATGCCTTGGGCTTTCTTGAAGAATATGCCAATACCATCGCCAGTGATGTGAGCGCGTTCTTTGCGGAAAAGCGTGGATTTGTCCAGTCCTGCGCACTGTATCCTGAAGTCCAAGCCATGAATTGGCCTTTAGTTACTCAGGCTATGGAGACCTCTCAGGACAAGCTCGCTACCATTGATGCCATAACGACCTATATGCTGGTCCAGACAGATGGCTCCTATTACCGTTCGGATAGTCTGGGGAATCCCGCGCTGGGTGGCCGTGTAAGCGCAGATAATGAGGATCCCCAGGCAAACCTAACCCTCGTGAACAATCGAGATTACTTTATACGGCTGGTTACCCAAAATCCTCAAGGGTCCTATAGGACCTTTGTCTCGGATCCCAATATCTCCCGATCAACCGGGCAAAAGCAAATTGTCGTAGCTGCCACGATCCGAACCAGGGAAGGCAGCAATGGCGGGCTTTTTGCCTTGATGCTTAACACCGGAAGCCTCAATAGCCTTTTGGATACCATTACCAGGAATATTGATACTAATTTTGGAAACCAGGTGAACTTGATGTTGATGTCCCGTTCAGGGATGGTGGCGTCTATCCGGGAGTACGATCCTTCTCGCGCTGCGTATGTGGAAACCGCTTTACAGGTTAATCAGGATATTTCCTCCGAAGATCTCTCTCCGGCAATGGCCAATGCCCTGCAAAACTTAGGGGAGGAGGAAAATAACCAGTATACCACGTTTAAGCATGAGACAACCCAGAAACCCTATATCATGATCAGGGCTTTGGTTACGGGAACCGATTATGAAGTGGTGCTCACCATCCCTGAACGAGTGCTCTTTAGGGCACTGTACGATATGACCTTCATTGCTTTGTTTTTTTTGCTAGGGATCATCCTGATCCTATTGGTCGTGGTCTTCATTCTCAATAACCGGATCGTTACTCCCCTTACCCGTACCGCTGCTGCCCTTCGTGACATATCTGAAGGTTCAGGAAATCTTACCGAGCGGCTTACCGTAGTGGGAAATGATGAGATTTCCGATGTAGGCATCTATTTTAATACGTTTATGAGTACTCTCCAAACCCTCATCAGTGAGGTTGTGCAGCAAGAACGGCGTATTGAGAAGGTTTCCCGGGAGCTTGAACAGTACTCTGCCAGTATAGTTACAGAAGTAGCTGCTATTAGTACCAATATCAGCAACCTGCATACCCAGACCAACGAACAAGAGGATATAGTAGGGAAGGCTATCAGTGCGGTCCAGCAGATCAGTGAGAGCATTCGTACCCTTTCTCAAAAGATAGAATCCCAAACCGCTGGGATTACCGAATCATCCGCGGCAGTGCATCAAATGGCCGCAAATATCGCTTCTATTTCCAAGCATAGCCTCCAGGTGAAGACCATGTTTCAGGATCTGATCACCGCTTCTGAGGATGGCAAGCATAACCTCACCGGTGTCAACGTCTTGGTACAAGCCTTGGCCGAACAGTCCTCCCAACTCCTGGATACTAATAAGGTGATCAATGCCATTGCATCCAAGACCAACTTGTTAGCTATGAACGCCTCTATTGAAGCGGCCCATGCAGGAACAGCCGGGCGGGGGTTTGCGGTGGTGGCCACTGAAATCGGTACGCTGGCGGCAAACGCTACCCAACAATCAAAAATGATCCGGGATGCTCTGAAACAGAGTATCGCCACGATTACTGAAATCGTAAGCGCCACGGCAAACGCCGATAGCAGCTTTAACCGAATTTCCCAGTACATCACCCAGGTCAATACCTTGATTGAGGAGATTTCCCTTGCTATGATTGAACAAGAAGAAGGAAGCCACCAGGTATTAGAAGCGCTGGAACTGATTCAGAAAAACACCCTGCAGATCCGGGATGAGTCGGTGGAGATGAACACCGACTCTACAGCGATCCTCAAGGCTATGAGTCACTTGGAAGCGGCTTCCCATCAAGTCCAGCAGAGCACCCAGGGTATTGCGGAGTTTACCGGTAATATCGATAAAACGGTTACGCATATTATGGAAGTGTCGTATAAGAATGCTGGTATTGTCCGAGAGCTTAATGATTTGACCGACCGATTTAAAGTATAAGACCCTAGAGTCCGTTTCAAAACTGAAGTTTTGAAACAGCCTTCCTATATAAAAAAATATAAAAAGACCCTGTTGATATATTAAGGAGCAGTTATGATCAAGATGGGAGGCCGTCAAAGTTATGATATAGACGGCCTGATTAAAGAAATAGAACAACCTCGGATTAAGGTGGTGCTCTGCTTCTTTTCAGTGGAATATGAACGGTTTGAACCCCACCGAGCGCTAAAGCGGGCTTTCCCTCAGGCGGTCTGTGTGGTAGGGTCCATGCTGGGAGGCTGGTGTACCACCGGGGTGGTGAAAAAAGGTGTCGTTGCCCTGTCCCTGAGTACCGATGAAGTTGAGGAGGTCTTTAGTACCCTCAAAGAGGGAGTTAAGACCGATGCCGCCAAGACCGCTGCTGAGGCCGTTGAAGACCTCAAACGGAAGATCGGGTACCGATCCCTGGATCCCGACAACTACCTGGGTATTGTCTTGAGTGACGGTCTCTCGCTCGGGGAAGAGATCGTGCAGGTATTGAGCCTGGACGGAGGACTCAATCTGCCCTTTGTGGGGGGAGCCGCTGCAGATGAACTGAATTTTACCAAAACCCTGGTTGGGCTTGATAACCAGGTTTCCGCAGACGGCCTTGTGCTGTTGGTTATGAAGATGAAGATACCCTTTCATTACAACCACTATGTCCATTTTACCCCGACCGCCACGTCCATGGTGGTAACCAAGAGTGAAGCAAAGCATCGAATTATCTGGGAACTCAACGGAGAGCCTGCAGCGCCTTATTATGCAAAACTCGTAGGCCTCAAAAGTATTGACCAGATTACCTCTGATGTGTTTGCCTTGAATCCTGTGGGAGTGGTTTCTGGTAACATGGTTTATTGCCGCAGTCTGCACAAGGTTATAGAAGGAGGGGGATTAGTATGTTATTGTTATATAGAAGCAGGTACTACCCTGCATCTTTTGAAACGGGGAGACATCATAGCAGATGCTCGGAGAACATTGCAGGATGGATCAGCATACCTGCCCCAGGTGCAAGGAGCGATTTTATTTAACTGTGCGCATAGGCTCATGGAACTCCAGACCCTCAACAAGGTTGAGGCTTTCAACGATGCGTTCAGGAGTATCCCCTTTATTGGGCTTAACGTCTATGGAGAGGACTTGTTTATCCGTCATAACCAGACCTTAACCGCGGTCTTTTTCGGGAGGTATTAGATGAGTAACCAGACCCTTGCGCAGACCAGGGAAGAGCATTCTAGGATTCAGGGTTTTACCCTCAAACTTAAACGGATAGTGCATTACCTAAACAGTAAACTGAATTCTCTCATATTTGAAATCATTGCCCGGGTTGATCTGTTGGATATAACTATTCAATACCTCAACAATACCTTTACTCGAGTTTCAGGAGTGCTGAAGCAAGTGCAAAGTTCCTTTCAAAGCAGTACGGCCCTTTTTATCGACTCCTACAAAAACAGCCAACAGTACGTGACCTCCATGGATCAAGGCTATAAAGTCATTGACGGCGGCTTCCGTAAGTCCTTTGTTTTGACCGATGAGTTACAAGGCATTGCCAAAGCCGCGGGGGAAAACCTGGCGGTTATCCATAATATTACGGAGATCACCAATGTGCTTGCCCTTAACGCTTCCATTGAAGCGGCCCGGGCAGGTAACGCGGGTAAGGGCTTTGCCGTGGTGGCCCAGGAGATCCGTAAGCATGCTACCACTACCAAAGACGCCATAGCCGCGATCTCCGGAAACATTGAAGAGCTTATCAAAAAGATAAACCGTTTAGCCGAGGAAATGAACAACATGAAAGGAGAGGTGCAGCAGGGTACGCAGATGATTGAGAAGCTTGTAGCAGTCAACCAGACAGAACAGGGCCTCATTGAGACGGTAAACACGAATCTAAACGCGCTGGACTCATCTTTTGTGGAATACGACCGCATGCACGAAACCCTCGGAAGCATGATAAGCCAATCAGTCCGTTCCAAAGAGGACATTCACAAGATGCTTATCGTGTTCCAACAAAACATCGAGAAAGTGAGCGGCTCCTGAAATCCTCACGAGCAGTTCTTTTAAGTGATAGGTAATTGAGCGTACTTGGTAAGACCGAGGCGGTTTCAAAACTGCAGTTTTGAAACCGCCTCAAACTGCTACACTAAGGTTCGGGCTATCCGCAGGATGTCCGCAAACACCCCTCCGGCAGTAACGGGTGCCCCTGCTCCAGGGCCTTTTATCACAATGGGTAGGGTGGAATACCGATTGGTGGTGATCACCACCATATTGTCCGCGTCTACCAAGGTGCGGAAGGGGCTGTCCGCAGGCTCTGAACGAAGGGTAAGTCGGGCGGTCCCTCCTTCGATGACCGCCACATACCGGAGGGACGCTCCCCGAGCCGCAGCTTCTAAGCGGCGCTGTTCAAAAAACGCATCTGATTTTTTCAGTTCCGCAAAAAATGCATCTACCCCTTCAGCGGCAAAACACGCTTCAGGCAGAATCGGCTCAATAGCCACATCGTCAAATTCCAGGGCTATGCCGCACTCTCTGGCCAATATCAGGGCTTTCCTGGCCGCGTCTTTGGCGTTTAGATCCTCCCGTGGATCCGGCTCAGTGTATCCTTTGGCCTTGGCCTCCTGTACCAGAGCGGAAAAGGGCTTGCTCCCATCGTAGTTGTTGAAGATAAAGCTCAAGGTCCCTGATAAAACCGCTTCGATCCGTCGCACCTTATCCCCGGATAGAAACAGGTCCCGGAGGGTAGAAATCACCGGCAGCCCTGCACAAACCGTAACTTCGTAAAGATAGGGTATGCCCCGATCTTTAGAGAAGGTGATCAATCTTTGATAATAGGCGTAAGGCCCTGAATTGGCCCGCTTATTGGGGGTAACAATCGGGATAGATGCGTGCAGGATCTGTTCATACAGAGCAGCTACGGCATCGCTGGCAGTACAATCGCAAAAAGCGCTGTTGGGGAGATTTAGTGCCTGCATCCGTTCGATAAACCCCGGTAAGGCAAAGGGTACTGCTTCCGTACCCTTGTGCAAGCGGGATTTCACCTCATGAGGATCAAGCCCTTCGGGATTAAAGAGCATGTACCGGGAATTGGCCGCTCCCACGAGGTTTATACGGATATGGTGTTCATCTGCAAGAACCTCCCGTTGATCCGCGAGCTGCTCCACCAAGGTACCGCCAATAAGCCCAATCCCCATCAGGAATAGGTTGACTGAACGAACACCAGAGAGAAAAAATGCCTCATGGATGGCGTTAAGGGCCTTGGCTTGATCTTGACAGGCTATCACCGCGGAAATGTTGCGCTCCGAAGAACCCTGGGCAATGGCAACCACATTAACCCCATTACGCCCTAGGGCATGAAATACCTTACCGGAAATCCCGGCAGTACTTTTCATGCGGGAACCCACTACCCCAATGATCGCCAGATGCTCTTCCCGTACCGGAACATCCAAATCTGCCCGGGCAATCTCCCGCTCAAATTCTTCCGCTAAAGCCGCCTCTGCAGCCTGCGCATCTTCAGGAAGGATCGCAAAGCAGATCGAGTATTCACTGGAACTTTGAGTAATCAAGATGATGTTGATCCCTTTCCTAGCCAGCGCGCCGAAAAGCCGGGAAGAGAAGCCCGCCACCCCAACCATACCTGCACCTTGGACCCGCATTAAGACCAGATGATTCATGGAACTGATCCCCCGGATGAGATAGGCCCCAGGCTCCCCATGCCGGTTGATCGTGGTACCGCTTCCTTGGGGATTAAAGGTATTACGGATCGTAATGGGTATACCTTTTTCCAAAGCAGGCCGAACCGTAGGAGGGTACAAGACCTTGGCCCCAAAATGGGAAAGTTCCATAGCATCCTCGTAAGAAAGGGTATCGATCTTGAAGGCGGTCTTCACCAGCCGGGGATCCGCGGTGAACATCCCATCTACATCGGTCCATATTTCCACCTGTTCGACTCCCAAGGCAGCACCGAACAGTGCCGCGCTGAGGTCTGAACCTCCCCGTCCCAAGGTGGTGGTGGCTCCATCCAAGGCAGCACCGATAAAGCCTGTGGCAACCGGTAGGGGAAACCGGGTAGCCCTCTCGTGAAAGAAGGCTCGTATACCCGTAGCGGTTTCCTCACCCAAAACCTGGGCGTTTCCGTGGTGATTATCGGTTTTAATAAGCGTACGGGCATCCAGGTACGCGGCAGGTACCCCTGAAGCGGAGAGGAGGTGGGCAAGCAAGGATGCAGAAAGCCGCTCCCCAAAGCTCATCACCGTATCAAGGGTACGCGGGGAAAGTTCCCGGAGGATTACAATCCCGTCCAAGGTACGGGTTAGTTTTGCAAAGAGTGCCGTAAGAGAAGCAACCGCAGTATCGAGATCTGATCCGGTAAGAAAGGCCGCGGCTACTGCCCGGTGCCGGTTTTGCATGTGCTGTACCACCCCCGTATAAGCAGGGTCGCCGGTTTGAGCGCTCCTCGCCACACCGATAAGCTCGTCGGTCATGCCTGCCATAGCAGAAGCCACCACCACCGCACCATTACCCGCATGTTCTTTATCCTTGATAATCTCCACCACCTTACGGATTGCCGCTACTGAACCCAGGGATGTACCGCCAAATTTGAGAACCCGCATATTTTCTCCTTAATTACCTATATCCTATTATCCTATTCAACGTTCTTTACTTTTTCATTGATACGATTTTTCGGTAGATTTATCAAGTCTGAGCGCATGATCCACCGGTATGCACCAGTATAGCAATGCCAAGCTTCCTGTACTATAGTAAGAATCATCCCGATCTGGTACGACGGTTTGATTATCATGATAGAAAGGATACGATGCTGGTGACGACGAGAAGGTATACATTGCGTATGATCGTCTATGTGCTCTTCATGGGTACAGGAGCAGGAAGTTTCGGCCTGGGAACCATACAGCAAATCCAGGCGCCGCAGACTCCCAAACAAGAGGGAAACCCTGGATCCCCAATCTCCGTATGGTTTGAGGATCTGGTTCAAACCGCCGCGGTTGAACCGCCGCAGGAACATTTTCAAGAAACCGTGGCTGAACCGCCTACCCGAGGGGAACAGGTTATGAAGGCCCTTGCCGCAGCCTATCCTGAACGCATCGGTCCCGCGGTCTATCGGAACGGCGACTGGGCCGTGTCCATCCGGGGGATTTTTTACTATTATGCCCAAGGCAGGCTGCTGCCCGAAGAACTACGGACCCGGGCTTTGGAATACGATCCTCAGCCCTTTTATCAATACCCTGCGGAATTACCCCCATGGACCACCCCAGACCCTGAAGAAACCGCGCGTATGAGAAGCCAAGCAGAGCGGCGGCGTCTGCACCCGCCCAAACGCTCTCTGCATTTTTATGACGCCCTTTGGCGGGCCTCTTCTAAAGAGAGCGCGTATGAACGGGTAAAGACCTTACGGTTCTTGGGCCGTAACGTGTTGGTGCATTACGCCATCTTAGAAGAACTTGCGCTGGTGGAAGAGCGGATCTACGCGGAAGCCCGAACCAATACCCAGGTGCGGCAATGGATCAACAGCATTCATTCTATTTCCGGGTGGAATTGGCGGAATATCGCAGACGCATCAAGCAGGAGTTTTCATGCCTATGGAGCTGCCCTGGATCTATTACCCCAATCCAGCAACTTGGCGACCTATTGGCTCTGGACTTCCCGAATCACCAGTGAATGGTGGACCGTTCCCTACGAAAAGCGACTGCACCCGCCTGATGCGGTTATCAAAGCCTTTGAAGCCTATGGGTTCATCTGGGGAGGGAAATGGTTCTTTTACGATACCATGCATTTTGAATACCGCCCGGAAATAGTGCTCTTAAGCGATCTACCCATCACCGATCTTCGCTAGGAGGCGGAACCAAAAGCCCAGGAAGGTGAGTCCCCAGACCAGGGCTATTGCCCCTCCTAAGCAGAGCATACCGGCAAGGGTTCTGGTGGTTTTTATATAACCCTCAGGGCTTCCTGGAGGTTCTGCAAGAACATCCTGTTCTGCGCTTAATTCCAGCAGCAAGTGGTCTATCCCCTCAATAATATGCTTCCTCGTGATCCGTGCCTTGTTCTGGCTAATCTTTTCAAAGATACGGAAGGACTCGCCCAACAAGGAACCAAAGAATCCGGGTAAGCGAAGATCTGCACGGATGGAAGCCTGGGAGAGCATGATGAGTCCCTCCAGGGTAATCGCCTTGTGCAGTCCCCCAAGGAGGGCCCCCTGGGTAATGGGGAAAATGCCGACCGTCCCCAGGACCTTGCCGTAGGGTACTAAGAGGTTAAAGAATACAATACCCCCTATGACCGACAAGGTGATAAGGGGCCTGTTCTTCTTACCCCGCAGCCATGCATACCACCAGAAGATCAGAAACTGAACGCACCTCACCAAGGTTGAGGGATTCACCAAAAAAGCGGCCGTCATGAGCAGGCCTGCCAAGAAGAGGTCGTTGCTGGGGAGGTTCTTATCCCAGGCGCTTCCCCGGGGTGCAGCCGGGGTCTTCATGGAACCGGCCGAATCTGCCGGCAATACCAGCGTGAACGGGAACTGAAGGTCTCGCAAAAGATCCCGAGACTCATACTGGTAATGATCCCCGCGATCAGAAAGGGGGGAACCAGGAATATAACCCCAGGTCCGAACACGAAAAACCGGGCTAGGAGCAACTGTGCCCCATTGGACAGCAACGCTCCTATGATACTTATCCCTATGAAGCTGATACGTTTGGGGCCAAGCAGGCGCCGTAAGAGGTACATGGCCGTTACCGAAGCACACGTACCTGCCAGAGAAAATAAGCAGATATAGGAAACCAGGGTTCCGGTGATGATTGCCTGACCCAGAACCTTGATGAGGGTCAAGAGGGCAAGGTATTTTAAACCCAGGATATCCAATGCCAGCATGATGGGCACATTGGCAAGTCCGAGCCGCATGAAGGGGAGGGGTTTGGGAACCAGGTACTCCAGGGTGGATAAAAAGAGACAGAATCCGCCTAACAGCGCGGCAGTAGCTTCTTCCCGCTTACCAGGCTGCGCCATCCAGTCCCCTTTCCTCAGGTTCCGCCGCTGCTCCCTCTTGGCGATTTGTTCCTATGGATACCAGCACGTGGTTCGGTAGACAGGCGATCCATTGGCCGTGGGCTTGAATGGCACCGGCAGCCACACAGGTCTGATTCGTACAGGGAGACGAAAGCACCCGGGCCTTCCCGTCCTGCACCGACACGAGGGTATCCCCCAAAGGTCCCGGCACGGTAACGAATTCCGCAGCATCCTGGGGAAAGATCCACTGGTCCCCTTCCCCGGTAATGAGTATCCTGGTTTCCGCTCCTCTCCGGGCATAGAGCATGACCGTAGCCGCCACGGTAATGCTCATGGCTAAACCTAAGGCCCCGAAATCCAGGGGTTTAAAAAACGTTTTATGCATACCCTGTTTAGGTAATTTTGACGCAACCATAGTACCTTATACCCTGTTTTGAAAGAAATGGTAAGCGCCAAGTAGCAATTTAACATTACAAATAGATAATTCTTTATAATACAATGATTTATCAAAAAACATACTAAAAAATCTATTTTTGTAATTCCTTATCCCATAATGAATTATTTTTGTAATGTTAAATTGCTGAAAAGGACAAAGACTAAAAAACGCAATTTCAGTACAATGGATTTATGAGAACCTCTTTCAATCGACCAATTTTGACCATCTTCGCCTCGTATTACCGGCCCCACTTGCTGCTCTTTGCCGCGGACATGTTCTGCGCGTTACTCACCGCCGCGGTTGATTTAGCCTTTCCTATGATGACCAAATACACCATAGACCGGCTCCTTCCCCAAGGCTTGTACCGATTCTTTTTTGTCATGATCGGCCTCATGTTACTGCTCTATGTCCTCCGTACCGGCTTTTCTTACTTTGTTACCTATTGGGGCCACACCGTGGGAGCCTATATTGAGGCGGATATGCGGCAGGATCTGTTTAACCACCTCCAGGGGCTTTCCTTTTCGTTTTACGATAATCACCGCACCGGACAAATCATGTCCCGGGTTACCAACGATCTCTGGGAAGTAACCGAGCTGGCCCACCACGGCCCGGAAGACTTGTTTATCTCCGTGGTTACCCTTTTGGGCTCTTTTGTACTTATCCTCTTCATCCGCTGGGAAATAGCCGTGGCCTTGCTCTTCCTGGTTCCCCTGCTGCTCCTGCATACCCTGCGCTCCCGGTACCGGATGATGCAGGCTTCTAAGCAAGTAAAAGAACGAACCGCGGAAATCAACGCGTCCCTGGAATCAAGTATATCCGGGGCACGGGTTGCCAAAGCGTTTACCAATGAATCCTACGAAGTCTGTAAATTCAAGGGTGGCAACGAAGGCTTCAAATCCGCGAAAAAAACCTACTACCAATCCATGGCGAACTTCCATTGCCGGCTGGAATTCATCATACACATCCTCAATGTGGTGGTTATTGGGCTGGGAGGCTTTTTCATCATGGCCCATAAGATGAACCTCTCGGAACTCATTACCTGTAACCTGTTTGTCAACGCCTTTCTCCAGCCTATAAGGAGGCTTGCCAACTTTGTGGAACAGTACACCACAGGTATGGCGGGGTTTGGCCGTTTCGTGGAATTGATGCGGATAGAGCAGGACATTACGGACAAGCCCGAGGCCTTGGACCTCACCCAGATACGGGGAGATATTGCGTATCAGGATGTAAGTTTCTCGTATAACCAGAATGTGCAGGTTTTGGAACACATTAACCTGCAGATCCCTGCGGGGAGTACCCTGGCCTTGGTAGGCCCTTCCGGGGGTGGGAAAACGACCATCTGCCACCTGTTGCCCCGGTTTTATGAAATCAGGGATGGACGAATCACCATTGACGGTTGGGATATCCGGGATCTCAGCCTCAAGTCCCTGCGAAGCAAGATAGGGATTGTGCAGCAAGAGGTGTTTCTGTTCGCGGGAAGCATCAAGGAAAATATCCGCTACGGACGAATCAGCGCCACCGAGGAGGAAATTATCCAGGCTGCGCACCGTGCAGAGATTCACGAGGATATTATGAAGATGCCCCAGGCTTATGAAACCGTCGTGGGAGAACGGGGGATTAAGCTTTCCGGGGGACAGAAGCAGCGAATCAGCATTGCCCGGGTATTTCTCAAGAATCCCCCTATTCTGATCCTGGACGAGGCCACTTCCGCGCTGGACTCTGCTACGGAACTCAGGATTCAGCGGGCCTTGGAATCCCTTTCCCAGGGACGCACGACCCTTATCATCGCGCACCGGCTTTCTACTATCCGAAAGGCAGACTCCATCGTGGTTATTGATGATGATGGTATAAGGCAGCAGGGCAGTCATGAGGAACTCTTGGCCCAGGAGGGACTGTATGCCACCCTTTACGCCGCGCAATTTAAATAGTATAACAGACCGGAATAAACGTCATATAAACCATTGGAGTTCAACCATGTTTCATTTTTGTCCCTCGTGTGCTTCCCCCCAAATCCGGTTTGAAGATCATAAGCTGTTCCGATGCCCGGATTGTGGGTTCGTGTATTATCATAATACGGCCGCGGCCACGGGGTGTATCATTACCACTGATGAAGGTATCCTCTTTTTGGTCAGAGCAAAGGAACCTTCCCAGGGCAAACTGGACCTTCCCGGGGGCTTTGTAAACCCTGCAGAAGGAGCCGTCGAAGGGCTTCGTCGAGAGTGCCGGGAAGAAATCGGTTGGGATCCGGGGCCTGACTTTTCCTTTTTCGCCTCGTTCCCCAATACCTATCCTTTTAAGGGGATTTGTTACAACACCTGCGATCTGTTTTTTACCGTTTCCGCCCCGGGTTTACGGAAAAAGGATCTCCAACTGGATCCAGAAGAAATAGCGGGCATCCGCTTTATTACACCCGCCCAAGTCAGTATGGATGCTTTGGCCTTTGATTCCACTCGCCGGGCGGTACAGACATTTATAGAGCGGTATGCGCAATTTGGGCTCAAATCTGGTTAAAAAGATAATTTCACAAGTACGTTCATTGACATTTTACAAAAGGTGCTACTAAAATGATATAATCAGAATCTTACATGGAGGTACCTATGACTATAAAAAGAGCGTCATGGCTCATCAATACCCTTGCCATCTGCTGTATTCTCTTGGCGGGAGCGCTGTTACTATACCTGTCCCGGAAAATCGCCGAAACCGATAACGCGGCGGCTGACCGGTATTATAGTATGCTGCTGGTGGATGAACTCCGCGAGAGTTCAGAGGAACTGACCCTCCAGGTACGGCTCTACGCCGCGGGCCATCCTGAGGCGGAAGCCGCCTACAACAAGGTACTGGCGGTACGCAACGGTCAGGAACCCCGCCCGGCAAATGCTCAGGTTGCCCCGGGTCAAAGACGGGTCTTGTTGGATTTGTTAAAAATATACGGTATCACCACTGAAGAATTCAGGCTTGTTGAAAGAGCTAATGCCCTTTCGGACGACCTCGTAAACCTTGAGGTTGAGGCCATGAACGCGGTCAAGGGTATGTTTAAGGATTCTCAGGGGAACTACACGGTCCGCGGCGAGCCGGACAGGGAACACGCCCTGGACCTGGTATTCAGTAATGCGTATCTTGGGGAAGTAGAAAAAATAATGGCTCCTCTCGATGAATTTCAGGTCAGGGTAACCGAGCGTGCCGACAGAACGCTCCAAGTAGCAATAGCGGGACAAAGCGCCGCTGAATGGATATCCGCCGCCGCGCTCCTGCTGATTCTCCTGATTTCGGTATTCAATCTTCTGTTCAATCAAGCCGCTGTTATAGGCCCCCTTTCAAGCATTACGGCGGCCTTAAAAACCGTTGCTGTTGACGGCAAGACCTATTTGGACAAACGGATTGATCTCAAGAGCAAGAACGAAATTGGAGAATTGGCCGGATTTTTTAACAAGACCTTTGAAAATATCGGGAGTCTTATTAAAACTATAAAGATCAAGACCGGTTTGCTTACGGATACCGGGGAGGAACTTGCCGCCAATATGACCGAAACCGCGGCGGCAATAAATCAAATATCATCAAACATTGAAAGCATGAAGGGTCTCGCAACGAAACAGGAAAACGGTGTGAGTGAAGCGGACGGGGCGGTGGAGCGCATCAACACCAATATAGCGGGCCTCAACAAGGTGATAGAGGAACAGGCCGGAAGCGTGAACAGGTCATCTTCCGCCGTAGAAGAAATGACGGCTAACATTCATTCGGTAACCCAGACGTTGATTGAAAACGGCAAAAAT
>JAISBK010000136.1 GCA_031266255.1 Treponema sp. | reverse complement strand
AAGACCAGCAAGCCACCGGCAAATAGGGGAAGGTAGGTATGCAGAGGGGTTTTTTGACCTGCGAGGTAGAGTAACGAGGCTCCGATAAAGACCGGCACAAACCCGACACTTCCCAGCCGGGGAATATCCCCGGAATGTACTTTCCGGCTATTGACCTGGTCATACCACCCCTGTTTTTTACAGACTTTAATCACCAAGGGAATCAGTACCACCGTAAGCCCGCAGGATACGAGGGCATAAACAATAATGCGAATAATCCTCCTCCTCTAAAAGAGCACTCACTGCATAGGTAGGACGTTCTTCTGTATTTGCATACGTTATAGCGGTAGTAATCGTCGTTACAAAGTGCCAATTCTGTCTTTTTTATGGATCCTCTTATGAAGCTACCGTAAAATCCCAACTTTTAGTGAACGCCCTACCCCTATTGAGTTTACTCGAAAATTCCATTTTTCGGAATTAACTCATTTTTTCTTACTACTTCCCTGCAATTTAGCCATAGCTTCGGGATCATTTCTGATATTAGAAATCGCATTCAACACAAATGCAAGAAATACGGAAAAAAATCCGGCTGCAAAGGTAACAATAATACAGATGAGCCCTCGGCTCGGCCCAGATTTCTGATCCGGAACTTCTGCCATTTCAAGAATTTGAAAAACTGGTTTTTCACTAGCCATGCTTACCTTTAACATTTCGTATTGTACTTTAAGCTGGGTATACACCTGTTTCTGGGTCTGTAATTCCATGGTGATACGATTCTGTTCAAGGGTGATGGCCGGAATAGAACCCATCCGCCCTCCTGATACGACAGAATACTCTAGTCTATGGAATTCCTGTTCAAGATTTTGAATCTCCTGATAGGTATTGGCAATATTAATCTCCAAATTCTCTTTTTCTAATTTATTTTGATCCACTGCTAACTCATCAAAACGTTTTTCCAAAAACAAGACGCAAAAATTAACCACATCCTGGGCAAACACCGGATCCGTATCGGTAAAACTAATAGTGAAAACCCCGCTTTTCTCATCAGAGGCTGCGGTTAACTGTTTTTTAAGGATCTTCCGACTTTCTGACCGGAAATATTTCTTAATCTCGTACCTGCTTATCAGGTCAAATTCATCCACCACCGCGTCAAGCAAAGTATTGGTTCCCACTAAATAGATCGCGAGCTCACTGAAAGTTGGTCCGGTACTTACCCCTGCAAGTCCGGCCAAACCCCCAAGGCCAGTAGCGCCTAACGCGGCTGCCATAGCTCCCCCAGAGGAAGATGTATTATTGATAAGCATCAGCGCGCTAGGGGTATAGGTATTGGGAAGAGGGGATGTTTCCGTAGGGAGTACCAGAGAGATAATTGAAAATACCACCACCCCGACCATGGCGATCAAGGTTATAACGAGGATCATCACCTTTCGATGCCAAAGGACCGCAAAAAGATCGATAAGACTAATTTCGTCGTCCTGGCTATATACTTCGTTTTTTTCTGTCATACACTCTCAATCCTTAAAAATCTTTGGATAGGACAACATACCATCTTGGGAAATAACAAACAACGAGTTCAACAAAAAAGTAAAACCCCTGGACTTTATATGATCCAGAAGTACGGTAGATTAAAGAGTATCTGTTTCTTCAATTACAAAATTACCAATTCCCTTTAGCAATACCAAAAGAAGCATTTCAAAATCATCAAACTCACTATTAAGCATTACTATAGCACACTAACGCCAATATGTCAAAGCATTGTGAATAACTGGGTGCAATTTCTTTTTCGGGGCATTTAGGCAGCTATGATAAAGTCCCGAACCGAAGCGCCCCACCTCCCGCTCTCTTCTTTAGCCGTAAGCGTTACCATCTCTTGCGCATTGCCCTCATGCCACCTCATCCCCGCCTGTTTGCATCGCTTTTGTGCCACCGTCTTGTTCCCGCTCTCTATCGGCCCGGACCCTATATAATACCCTCGCCGCTTATATTCGGCATAATCTATTTTGGGTGGTGATCTACAAAGTATGATGAAGAGTAGAAAGGCAAAGAGGATAAAAGGTGATACTATGAAGAATGAAAATAACCATAGACATCAATTGCCCCCATTGCCATAGTCCTATCATGACCCGAAACGGGAAAAAAGACAACCACAAACAAAATTACCTCTGTAAAGACTGCGGTCGTAAGTTTATCAGCAGCCACGAAATAACCTACCGCTGATGCCTTCCCGGGATAGCCAACCTGGTCAACATCATGCTCGTCCGGGGAATCGGCATACGGGACATCAGTATCACCAAAGTCTTAAAAGTACTCAAATCGACTAAATACAAAATAATTCCCCGGTTTTCTCACTATGATTGTCTTGACATAGATGAGTTTTGGACGTATGTAGGGAAAAAGAAGAACAACGTATGGCTGATATATGCGTATCATCGGGAAAGTGGGGAGATAGTAGCGTATGTGTGGGAGAAACGAGTCATAAAGACGGCGAAAAAGCGGAGGATGAGGATAAAACGGCTGGGGATAAGCTATGAAAGGATAGGGACGGATAAGTGGGACAGTTTTCGGTCGGTGTTTGGGGCGGACAAACACGAAGCAACACACGGCAGGGATAGAAGGAAACAACTGCCGGATGAGGCATAGGATACGGCGGGCCTTTCGCAGGATCTGTTGTTTCTCGAAAAAATTGTTCAACCACTGGAAAGTATTTGAAATGGCTTTTTTTACATCAATTACGGCTTCGTTTAAGGTATATCATACTTTGTGGATCACCTCCTCTTGACGGTCATGTACTTCCCTAAAAAAACCCTCCTGTTTCTCGTATGATAGGTGTTTTACCTATACATTATACCAGATTCAGGTAGGGGTTTCTTTAGCCTGTCGAACTCACGTTAGTTACCCAGATAAAAGGACACGCGGCCTCCTGTAACAAGGCCGCTATCATGGTAAACCTGCTGTACTGAACACTACTCTTCCACTTCTTCAGCCATAAACTCTTCTTCCCCGGTAGTTTCGGCGACTTTTTCCAGTCTGACCCGTTCCAAGATCTCCTGCATCTCCACGTCCAGATCCTTATTATCCTCATCAAAGAGCTTCACCGCTCGATAACGCTTCATCCCTGTACCAGCCGGAATAGGATGACCGATGATGATGTTTTCTTTGAGACCCCGAAGGTAATCGGTGGAGCCCGCAATAGCGGCATTGGTAAGTACCCTGGTGGTTTCCTGAAAACTCGCTGCGGACAAAAACGAGTCAATATTGAGGCTGGCCTTGGTAATGCCTTGAAACATAGGCCGGGCAACTGCGGGCTGGCCTCCTTCTTCAATGACCCGGTTGTTTTCCTCGTGGAAATGGTACTTGTCCACCAGTTGGCCAAAGATGAACTTCGTGTCCCCCACTGATACGATTTCCACTTTCCGCATCATCTGCCTGATGATAACCCCGATGTGCTTGTCATTGATGGTTACCCCTTGCACTCGGTACATCTGTTGAATCTCGTCCATGAGGTACCGTTGAAGACGACTTTCACCCATAATAAAGAGAATATCATGGGGATTGATCGCCCCCACACAAAGACTTTCCCCGGCTTCTATGGTATCCCCGTCCCGGACTAAGAGTCGTTTGGTCATTGGGATGAGGTGCTTGTATTCCTTCCCAAAGGCATCCTGTATGGTAATTACCCGCTTGCCCTTGACAATACCTTTAAAAGAGATGGTACCCGAAACTTGCGCTAGTACCGCAGGACTCTTAGGCTTGCGGGCTTCAAAAAGCTCACTCACTCGAGGGAGACCGCTGGTAATATCCATGGCCTTGGCAGATTCTTTAAGGGTTTTAGCTATGGTCCGCCCGGCGTTGATCCGTTCTCCATCATCAACCTGAATATATGCCCCTCCGGGAAGGAAGTACGAAACGAGTTCTGCGCCATCCTCATCAATGATGAAGATCCGAGGCTGCTTGCTTTCAAGTTGGAATTCGGATATCCGTTTTTCGATGTTACCGGTTTCCTCGTCGATTTCTTCTTTTAAGGTTGTACCAGGGATGATGTCTTCGTATTTGATAAATCCCGATGCTTCCGCAATGATCGGGTCCGAGAAAGGGTCGAAGGTTGCGATGGTCTTTTCTGCAGCCACCACGTCGCCTTTTTTTGCCACTAATTCAGAACCGTTCCGGATTTCAATCTTCTGATCCTGCCCAATAAGATAGAGGTGATCTTTCAAGACCATGGCATAGGCGATTTCAGGCGAGAGCATATCCTGTCCCTCATGGTTGATAATCGGTTCTCCCCGGATGATACGCTTACCATTGTCCACTAAAAGTTTATCATGCTCCTCAAGGTGGTAGTCCTTCATGACCTTGTTCACGATAGCATAACCCTTACGGGTAAAGAGCCACCGTCCGTCAGTAAGCTCCACATGAACTCCGCTTACATCCCGGATATATACCGGGTATTTCAAGAGGATCTGGCTTTCTTCAGTAACCTTGGTCGCGGCTCCTCCGATATGAAAGGTACGCATAGTAAGCTGGGTTCCCGGCTGCCCAATTGACTGGGCTGCAATGGTACCCACCGCCTCACCTATGTCCACCGTGCGGTTGGTAGCCAGGTTACGGCCATAACAGCGACGGCAAACCCCGTGTTTGGCTTCACAGGTCAAAACCGTCCGAATCCGTACGGAATCAACCCCGGCCGCTTCAATGTCCCGGGCGATTTCCTCGGTAATCTCCTCATTCACATCTACTACAAGCTCCCCGGTAATGGGGTGTTTGACCCGTTCCAGGGTATACCGGCCTACAATACGGTCGCTTAATGATTCAACAATTTCCTCCCCATTCTTGATGGCCGAATAGGAAATACCATTGATGGTACCGCAGTCATCTTCGTTTACTACCACATCTTGGGCAATGTCTACAAGTCGCCGGGTGAGATACCCTGCTTCCGCAGTCTTAAGGGCCGTATCAGCTAAGCCTTTCCGCGCACCGTTCGTAGAGATGAAAAATTCAATTACGGAAAGTCCCTCTTTAAAGTTTGAACGTATGGGGAGTTCGATGATGTCTCCAGAAGGCTTGGCCATGAGTCCCCGCATTCCCGCAAGTTGGCGAATCTGATTACGGCTTCCCCGTGCACCGGAGTTGGCCATCATGTAGATCGAGTTGAACCCGTCCCGGTCGGCTTCCAAGGTCTTCATCATAATATTGGTAAGCTCATCGTTGGTCTTGTTCCATACCTCTACCACCCGGTTGTACCGTTCTTCCTGAGTAATATGCCCTTGGCGATGCTGCTTCTGGATGGAATCCACTTCCCGGCTTGCCTGATCGATCATTTCGGCTTTTTCTTTGGGAATCACGATATCATCGACGCCAATAGTAGCGCCAAAGACCGTCGCGTACTTATACCCGGTGTTTTTAATAGCATCCAGCATCTTCACCGTGGTCCAGGAACCGTTATCCGCAAAAACCTGTTCGATAAGTCCTCGCAGTTCTTTGTCTTTTAACTCATAGTTGATGAAAGGAATCTCTTTAGGAAGTTCCTCATTAAAAACAAGTCGTCCTGGAGTAGTTTCAATAAGTCCATCAGTTCCGATGGTAAAGACGCCTCCTGCCTTATTCCAGACCGGTAATTTAGGAGGCCGCACTCGAATACATGCCTCCCATTCCAATGCGTGGGCATCCACTGCCATGAGGATCTCTTCCACAGTGCCATAGCGCCGACCTTGGCCTTTAGCATTAGGCTTCACCCGGGTGAGGAAGTTGATCCCCAAAACCATGTCTTGAGAAGGGAACACGATGGTCTTTCCATTGGCAGGGTTGAGGAGGTTCCG
>JAISBK010000130.1 GCA_031266255.1 Treponema sp. | reverse complement strand
AAACACCCCCGCCGCGCTTTCCGGATCAACCGGATGGCTGAACTCAAGCATGATGGGTATCGTCCCGCTGTCTTCGGTCCGGGGAGAAGATTCGGAACGGACGCTGACATTGTCCAACTTGAAGGGAAGCAGGGTATGAAAACTGAAAACCTCCTCCGCCCTGGTCCCCAGCCAGTCCTCCTCGGACCGGGCGCCTTGCAACAGCGTAATATCCACATCCGCGTCAGACGGCAGTTCCTCCTCCACCGTTATCAGCACCTGCCGGTCAAGCTCATACCCCTCATCCGGGTTTTCAGGCCGAGACACCTGGAAGGGAATCCCCCCGGAAGCCCCGCCCCGAATACTCACCCGCAGCCACCGCCTGATCTCCGTAAGGTTTACCGGATAGGAAAAGATGAAAACCATACGCCTCGCGTCTTCAGGCGGCGCGTCCCAGGTACGAACCGAATACTCCCCGTCTCCAAGCCGCCAGTGCAGCACCGAAAGCCGTTCGGTCTCGAACCAGAAACTCCGCTCCCCCTCAAGGGCCTTGCCCCCCAGGGACCTGAGCCGCTCCGAAACCGTTACCGTATACTGCCGCTGCGGAAGGCTGGCGGCGTCAGGCTCAAAGGCGAGCAACTTAGTCCCGTACCAGCGAAACACCCCCGGAAGCGGCGGGTCCACTGTGAGAAGCCCCGGATTCGGCGCGCCCTCCTCCCAACGAACCGGGTCCCCCAGCTTGGCCAGCGGTATTACCGGCTGGGAAAAAACCACGTATAGAGAGGGCTTCTTTACTTCCTGCGGCAGTTCCCCCCGGGGGCCATAGTCGACCATCGTAAACGGCCCGCCAGTATCGCCTATTACACCGCCTGCCCCGTCGATTTCCGCATACGCCCCTTCCGCCGCCTCATAATAGGCAATCCGGTAAGCCCCAAGCCCTTCTGCCGCCCGGCCGGGAACCGTCAGAGATCCGGAAAAAACCGCCGTTGGCCGGGCTTCCCCAGTATCATGTGGTTTGCAGGCCCAGGGCGCGAAGAAAACAACGGCAAAATACAGGGCAAGCCCCCTAAGAAAGCGACCGTATCTCATATAATTGAGTATAGACCGGAGTTGGGAAAGAAAACAGGCATGGAATTTTAATTTTATGGCGTGAAGTATATGCCGAAGCACGGAACTGTTTTGAAGGCATCGACGAACCGTCCTGTTTCTTTCCTGTAGTGAACGGGGTATATACAAAATTCCCCTGCCTTAGTAAAGTTTGAGAATTAATTGCTTTATGTATAAAAACAATAAGGAGTTCATATTCAATGGAACAACGGCGCTTTTTTTTTACTTCCGAATCCGTCGGAGAGGGTCATCCTGACAAACTCTGCGATCAAATCTCAGATGCTATCTTAGATGCTTGTTTAAAAGACGACCCCCAAAGCCGGGTTGCCTGCGAGACCTTCGCTTCCACTTCCCTCGTACTGGTTGGAGGAGAAATAACCACTAAAACCTTTGTCGATTTTCAGCGTGTGGTTCGAGAGGTGGCAAAGGATGTGGGATACACCGACCCTGCCTATGGTTTGGATTACCAATCCATGGCCGTCTTAGATATGATCCACAACCAGTCTCCTGATATAAGTCAGGGTGTTTCCGGTAGTGGTCTTGACGAGTACAAAGGTCAACAGGGTGCGGGGGATCAGGGAATGATGTTTGGTTTCGCCTGTAACGAGACCAAAGAGTTCATGCCTTTACCCATTACCCTGGCCCATCAGATTCTGATCCGGGCAACCGAGCAACGGAAGACCAAGGCGATTCCCTGGCTGCGGCCTGACGCAAAAACCCAAGTAACGGTTGAATATGAGGGGTATAAGCCCATACGGATTGACGCGGTAGTGGTATCCCATCAACATGATGAGGGACTTGCCTATAAAACCATCAAAGAAACCATTATCGATCAGATCATCAAACCCGTCCTGGAACCCACCGGCCTTTTAGACAAAACCACGAAGTATTTCATCAATCCCACAGGCCGCTTCGTGGTAGGCGGTCCATTTGGTGATACAGGTCTTACCGGCAGGAAAATCATTGTGGATACTTACGGGGGCATGGGCCGCCATGGAGGGGGGGCCTTCTCCGGTAAGGATGCGACTAAGGTGGACCGCTCCGCAGCCTATATGGCCCGGTATGTGGCTAAGAACATCCTGGCCGCTCAATTAGCGGAACGGTGTGAGCTTGAATTGGCCTATGCGATTGGGGTGCCCTTCCCGGTCTCGGTCATGGTGGATACGTTCGGTACTGCGGTGGTTCCAGAGAAAGCGATAGAACATGCGGTTACCAAGGTATTTGACCTCAGTCCTGGGGGAATCATTAGCACCCTGGATCTTCGGCGTCCTCTTTATCGGAAAACCGCTACCTACGGTCATTTTGGTAGAGAAGAATTCCCCTGGGAAAAAACCGATAAGGCTACGGAACTGAGCCGTGCGCTGAGTTGATTGAACCAATTATACCTACTGGGCTTACGTGAGTTCGAGGGAATGCCAAGGTCCGCGAATTATGCGGATAAATTCGCGGTGATTTGCGGACCTTTTTCTCCTTGTTGAACTTCACGTTATTCATCTCTATTCCTTTTTTTAAATTCCGGTGGGGTACAAGTTTTGATTTCCTTGAATGTCCTGATTAAATCTGGCTATGTATTCCTGCCATTCACTTGGCCGTGAATCTGTGGCAAGAGGGCTTCTGCTGCCGTAATACCACGCCAGGGCAATATTACAGATTAATTAATGTCGCGTATATGATTAACGGACAGAAAAAACTTTAATGATGCTTGGTTGGGAAGCCTTCTTCCTTATATGCACTTGCCCCGCATTCCATTATTTATTTTTCTGATTACTTTTACCATTAAATATGAAAATATATTTTCTACCATCATTAATATTAATATGTAAATTATACTTGAACATTCTGATAGTATATTGGTATTTTCTAAGAAATTTACAATACTGCTTATTAAATTATATATTATAATTGTTGCTAGTATAAAAACGCCATAATTTATTAATGTTATATATAATTTATTTGAACATATTATTGAAAAAATTAATCCAATAAAATTCGTAAACAATATGTAAAACATTATTATTATTCCAATAAATACTGAAGGCCATTTTTCTGTATATATTTTATCAAATATCTTTTCATAGAATATAAATAATATTCCAGATAAAATTATTAGGCAAATATTTATAACTATATTTTTTACATATATAATATTTTCAAATTTTTTATGTTTCCTTTTTATGATCATAAAACTGGTTATTATTAGAGTAGTCCCTAGAAAAACAACTATTAATATAAAACCTAAAGGCAATATAGCCATAGTATTCTCCTCCATACCATTTTTCGTCTGGTCAATAATTTAACCGGTCATTCGCCCAACTTATATATAAGTATGATTAATATATTCCCCTAGCGCATCAAAGCGGGAAAAGGCCGCTCCCGATTCAGGAAAACCACAGATCCTGCAACGGATAGCACTGCCCGCTGGAGGCGGCTCGTGATTGGGAAAACTGATGAGTAATTTAAGATAATTAGCCGATACCCCAACCGCTGCCTGGGGATTGGATGATGCCTCAAGAATCGCTTCCACCTCCCGCCCCAACCAGCGCCGACTGTACTCCTGCCGTCCGGTGCGCGCCAGAGCCGTGAGCTTATCCACCCTCAGAACCGCGTCCTGCTCCCGCACCAAGCCCGGATAGGTATACGCCGCAGTACCAGGCCGCGGGGAATAGGGGAAAGCATGGATCCAGGCAAAATCACGGTGCAAGCAAAGCTGATAGGTCTTTTCAAAGGCTTCTTCGGTTTCGCCAGGAAACCCGGTAATAATATCGCAGCCCAGAAAGGGGTCGTCTTTGACCTCCCGTAAGCGATATATCCCCCTTTCTATGTCCTGGGGAGTATACCTGCGGCCCATCTGCTTGAGAATCAGGGGATCCCCAGATTGTACCGAAAGATGAAAATGGGGCCGAATCCGAGGATGCCCCAGAACCGCCAGAAGCTCATCGGTGAGTCCCTCAGGTTCAAGGGAAGAAAGCCGCAGCCTGATATGCCCGGTTTCCGCAAGCAGGTACGTCAAGAGTCCACCCAGAGGGAGCACCCCTTGCTGGGCGGTCGTACCCCCATATTGGGTGATATTTACCCCGGTTATTACCGCTTCTGCATAGCCTTTGGCTTCCAGAGCCTGTACCGCAGCGCAGATCCGCTTCGGCTCAAGGCTCACGCTCATCCCACGGGCAAGCCGCACGCGGCAGTAGGAACAGTGATTATCACAACCATCTTGAATCTTCACCGAAGCCCTGGAATGGAGGGAGAAATTCCCAGGAGTAAACCGGAACCGTTCAGTTGCGGGATGCAGGGTTCCTTGATCCTGTAACCATTGGGAGCACAAGACCGGCGTAACCTGCTCCGTATCCGCGAGAAACCCCGGCAGATCCAAAAGACGGCTTTTCCTATCACCTGATACCACTACCAGCCGGCTTACCGCTCCTTGAGCAACATCAGCCTCCCGTCCCAGGGCATCCAAGGTTTCCCCGGCTACTTGGGCATAACAGCCCGTTACGATAAGAAGGGCCTGGGGATGATCCCGTAAGGCTTTTCGAATGACCCGCCGGGCCTTCTGTTCAGCTTTGGAAGTTACCGTACAGGTGTTAAACACCAAGATATCCGCCCCCCCGGTTGCATCCCAAGGAAGGACCCTAAAACCCCGGGACCTAAAGGCATCCGCGATAGCTTCACTCTCAAGCTGATTGACCTTACAGCCCAAAGTATACAAGGATACGGAAACCATATACCCTAACGAGTGCCTAATGCCTGGCGTGCCCGGGACAAACCCCTGCGGGCATCGGTCAGTTGGGCATTGAGGGATAATGCCCGTTCATAGGCGGTAATGGCTTCTGATAAATCGTTGGCATTTTCCCGGGCATAGGCCAGCCTGGTCCACCACGCGGCATTACCCGGCTGCCAATGAACCGCAGTGGAAAGGGCAATGTCTGCATGGCGGAAGTGGCCAAGGCGGATGTAGATCTCACCAATAAAATAATAAACCGTTTCGATCCGGCTTCCTTCAGGGGCGAAGTTGATATATTCCTGAAAATACTGCAATGCCTCCCGATTCCGGCCTTCGTAATAGCTAATTTCTCCAAGGATTTCAATGACCCGCGGATCGTAGCGGCTGAGACTCCGGCCTATCTGGGCATACCTTAAAGCGTCCTGGTACCGGTTGAGCCGTATTAAGCTCCAGCAAAGCACTACATGAGCATCCAGATTATTAGCATTGGCGGCGATTTCATCCATACAAATAGAAACTGCCTGTTCATAGTTACCATTCCGATATTCCACTAAGGCATCAGGCCGTACCTGAGCAAAGCTCAATCCCCAAGGAAACAGAAACAGTATAATCCCCAGGTAAAGACCTCTATGAAGTAGGCACATTTCCTAAGTTTTTTCATGCATAGTACAACAACCGTTAAACTGGCAGCCTGACTCAAGCGCAATTTCCGGGGTCACGATATTACCATGAAGCCTTCCGGTAGGGCTCATTTCTATCTTATCTGCTGCAGTAACATTTCCATTGACTAAGCCTCGAATGATCACTTGGGGGGCCTTAATATGAGCATCCACCACTCCCTCCTGATCAATCATAAGAAGCCCAGTAGCAATGATTTCACCCCGTACCTTACCCCGGATAAGAAAGGGTTTTTCAAAACTGAGGGTCCCTGAGAAATCAATATCTGAAGATAAAATAGTATCGAAATCTTCATCTTCTAAGCTATCACTATGCAAATTGATCATCCTAAGCCTCCATACATAAACACAAGAGGCCAATTCAACACTAACCGGGTTTTGAATCAGCCTCTATACAGCACTTTTAGGAAACCGTGCCCCTTACCGGTGCTGTATGAATAGCACCTTAACCGCCGTAGACGGCAATCATAACCCCAGCAGCTATGGCGGTTCCGATTACCCCCGAAACATTCGGTCCCATAGCATGCATGAGGAGGAAATTCCCTGGATCCTCTTCGAGTCCCACCTTATTGGAAACCCGGGCTGCCATCGGCACCGCAGAAACCCCGGCAGAACCAATGAGCGGATTGATCTTCTCTTTAAGGAACAGATTCATGCACTTGGCCACCAGAATTCCCGTGGCAGTGGCAATGGCAAAAGCCAAAAGCCCCATGACCACGATGATCAAGGACGAAGAATTGAGGAATTTTTCAGGGGTCATCTGACTCCCCACCCCCAAAGACAGGAAAATGGACACGATGTTCATAAGCTCGTTCTGGAGGGTCTTACTGAGCCGCTCTACCACCCCGCACATCCTTATGAAGTTACCGAACATGAGACACCCGATGAGGGGCGCCGCAGAGGGGATAAGGAGAATGGCCAAGACAAAAACCACCATGGGAAAAAATATCTGCTCTACCTTGGAAACCGGCCTAAGCTGTTTCATCCTGATGAGCCGCTCCTCCTTAGTGGTTAAGGCTTTCATAATCGGAGGCTGGATAATAGGCACCAGGGCCATGTAGGAATATGCAGCCACCGCTACCGTAGCCAAAAGGTGGGGGGCAAGCTGAGCTGCAATGTAGATCGTGGTAGGCCCATCTGCTCCGCCGATGATCGCCACGGCACAGGCTTCTTTGAGATTAAAGCTCACGCCCGGGATAAAATTGGCTAGACTGATACCGAACAGAGTACCGAACACTCCAAACTGAGCCGCGGCTCCCAAGAGCGCAGTCTTGGGGTTAGCGATGAGGGGGCCAAAATCGGTCATGGCTCCAATCCCCATGAAGATGATCAACGGGAAAAACTCATTCCCCACCCCGGTCTCATAAATAATATGGAGAAAACCATGGGGAGGGTCTCCCATCCCTGCAAAAGGGATGTTGACGAAGATGGTCCCAAACCCAATGGGGAGAAGGAGCAGTGGTTCAAAACCCTTCACCGCACCCAGGTACACAATGAGAAAACCAACCGCGACCATGAGGAGTTCCTGCCAGCCGAAGATGGTGATAGGATCTCCTGAAGGAGTCGCTTTCTCAGCCTTATCAGTGATGAATGCAGACACTCCGGTAGTTTCCGTAATATTCCGGACAAAACTCCCAAAAGAAATGTTCGGGATATTCTCACTTCCCGGGATGATTGCGCCGGAACGCTCATTCCCGGTAGCCTGGGCCAGCACCCGAGGCATAAAGGAAAACACGAAAGCTCCCACTGCTAAAACAAGGCAGATTTTAGTAACCCATACCGGGTCCTTTTTACGGTTTAGCATGGCGTATCCTATTGAATTTCGGCTATAGGCTGCTGGGAAGCTACCTGGGTTCCGGCAGAAACCAGGAAGTGGATCTTTCCTGCGGCGGTGGCTTTGATCTCTAGCTCCATCTTCATTGACTCAATGATAATGACCGTAGTCCCAGACACCACTTGGGTCCCTTCCCCCACGGCGTAGCGAATGATGGTACCTGCCACAGGCGCAGAAATCACCGTACCGGCACCGGAAGGGGCGGCTTGAACCGGAGCAGGAGCAGGAGTCGGAACTGGAGCCGGGCTGCTTCCTGCCGGAGCCTGAACCGCCGGTCCCGCAGAGACCCCTACACCGGCAGGAGAAACTACCACGGTATAATCCGCGCCATTCACGTTAACCACATACTTAGCCGGTTGATTCGAGGGGACAGGAGCTGGCGTAGGAACCGGAGCTGGAGCTGGAGTAACTACCTCAGGGGTGAATTTCACCGGTCCTTGGGACCGTTTCTTAAAGAAGTCCGGGGCAACCTTGGGGAACATCGCATAGGTAAGCACGTCTTCTACGGTAACCGTGTCGGTTCCCAAAATCTTTTTAGCCTCTTCTTTAAGTTTTTCATACTCATTGGGGATATCGTCCGCAGGCCGGTGGGTGATCTCTTTTTCGAGTTTGAGGGCCTCCAAGGCTTTTTTCACGGCTTCGGGATTTTTGGGGGCCGGACATGCGCCGTATTTACCTGCCAAAAGGTCGATAGATTCACCGGTGAGCTTGTTGTACCTGCCAAAGAGGACGTTAAAGACCGCCTGAGTTCCTACGATCTGGCTTGAGGGAGTAACCAGGGGCGGATAACCAAAATCCTTCTGCACTACCGCGATTTCCTTGAGGACCGCGTCGATCTTATCGGAAGCGCCCTGTTCCTTGAGTTGGCCCTCCAGGTTGGAAAGCATCCCTCCGGGAACCTGGGATACCAGGATCCGGGTATCTGCTCCTAAGAAGCTGGACTCGAATTTCTTGTAATTTTTCCGAACCTCCCGGAAATACGCGGCAATTTCCAGGAGTAGGTTGATGTCCAATCCGGTATCGTATTCGGTACCTTTGAAAATCTCCACCATGGTTTCGGTGGGGCTGTGGCTCGTACCCATAGCCAAGGACGAAATAACCGTATCGAGAATATCCGCCCCTGCCTCGGCGCACTTGACCAGGGTCGCCACGGACATCCCCGTGGTTGCATGAGAGTGGATTTCTATGGGAATATCCACCGCTTTTTTGAGGGCCTTCACCAGATTATAGCCTTCATAGGGCTTTAAGAGGCCCGACATATCCTTGATGCACAGGGAATCCGCGCCTACTGCGGCGTATTCTTTGGCCAGTTCTACATATTTCTCAATCGTATGAAAAGGAGTTGTTGCATAGGAGATGGCGGCCTGAATATGTTTGCCGGTTTTCTTGGCCGCATTGGTGGCAGCTTGGAAATTCCGTGGATCGTTCAGGGCATCGAATATTCTGAACACATCCACCCCATCTTTTGCCGCGGTTTCCACGAACTTGGCCACCACATCGTCTGCATAATGCCGGTACCCAAGGAGGTTCTGCCCTCGCAACAGCATCATGATCTTGGTGTTAGGCAGCGCTGCCTTAAGCTTTTTGAGCCGTTCCCAGGGATCTTCGTTCAAAAACCGAATCGCCGAATCAAAGGTAGCCCCCCCCCAGGCTTCCAGCGCCCAATAGCCGACTTTGTCCAACGTATCGGCAATAGGAAGCATATCACTCGTAACCATACGAGTTGCAAACAGGGATTGATGTGCATCCCGCAATACCAAATCAGTGAGTTTAACCCTAGCCATTTTCTAAGCTCCTTATGTAAAAAAATTTAAGAATGAGTCTTACGATATTCAGTAACCGCCGCAGCGATAACCGCGCTTATTACCCCGTCGTTACTGGTACTGTTTCTAACGGGCACTATAGGCCCGGTAGGGCTTATTCCTGCCGATGCAACATCTTTATCCCAGCCCAAGGCATGGATTACCTTTCCCAAGGTACTGATGCAGATAATCATAATAGCCAAGAATCCAAACACGATTCCCATACCCAACAGGGTAATCACCCCGCTTTGTTCCAACATGACAGCTATGGTCATAAACCCTCCTGGTATCCACCAATCTTCATATACCGGCACAAATCTTGTAAGCCTAAACGCTACATCCTAGGTTTGTTTTTAAATTATTATCACTACTATGATACTAGAAACATAAGAAAAAATGCAAGAGACCATTCGTATTCCTTATTTATAGATAGTATCAAGAAATGCCCCCGAGTTATGAGGTTTATTGCCTGGTGAATTTTTCACCCCAAATCCCTTCCTCATTCGTAAAATCCCTGGGGTTCCCCGCTTGACGAAGCATTATCTTTATTTATAGTATTAAAAACCTCTTTATCCATCTTTGAGATGGATCATTTTTTTAGTCCGTAAGGAGGACCCATGCGTCGGTATGAGCTTACCGTCATTTTTCCTTTAGAAGAAGACCAACACAAGGCTGGTAGAGAACAAGTCTTGGCGGACCTGGCTGCCCAGGGAGGGGAGATCGAAAAAACCGATGAAGTCGGCGATAAGGATCTAGCCTATGAAATTAAGAAAAGAAGGCGGGGGAGGTACGTCCTCTTCACCCTCAAGGTTGATCCGGTAAAAGTTGCGGTACTTGATCGGATATTTAAACTGAATGCCCATATCCTTAAGTACCTCTTTGTAAAGATTGAGGCATAAGGAGGAATCCATGGCTGATCTAAACCATGTTGTTTTAATCGGGAGACTGACCCGGGATGCAGAACTCAAGTATACCGCCAGTGGTCAGGCAGTAAGTAAATTTTCTATTGCGGTGAATCGCCGTCGCAAGAACGGTGACCAATGGGTGGATGAGGCGAATTTTTTTGATATCGTTATCTGGGGCAGGCAAGGCGAAGCTCTCAACCAGTATCTCATCAGAGGTAAATTAGTGGGGATTGATGGAGAGCTTCGCCAGGATCGCTGGGAACAGGATGGCCAAAACCGATCAAAGGTGGAAATTATTGCCAATAATTTACAACTCCTCGGTGGTAGTGGTCCGGGTAGTGCTCCAGGACCAGGGACTAGTTTGGGGGGCAATGGTTCTTATGGACAGGGTACTTACCAGGATCATCGGGGAGAGGGTTTTCCTGAGCGGAGACCTCCGGTACGGGATCCCCAAGGCGGGGCATCCCAAGATGGGTTTACCGATGACATTCCGTTCTAAGCTATTACACCCTAATCCATCAGGGGATTTTCCAAATAATCCAAGGAGATAAGTATGTCTGATGAAAAATACAATGAAGTAGAACGTCCGCCTCGGCCGGATCGAGGAGATGTACCTATGGAAGGCCGGGAAGGGGACGAGCGAGTCGTCCGAGGCGGCAAGGGCAAGGTTTTTTTTAAAAAAAAGGTCTGCAAATTCTGCCTCCAGAAACTCAAAATAGAGTACAAAGATGCGGATGTCCTTCGCCGGTTCATTACCGAACGAGGGAAGATCCTGCCCCGGCGTATTACGGGTACTTGTGCCAAACACCAGCGGGCCTTGGCGGTGGCTATTAAACGGGCCCGGGTTATCGCGTTGCTTCCTTTTGTAGCTGATTAGATAGCATCCTGCGTTCATGGCTGATCCGCGTATCCCTGAAACATCGGCGCCTAGAGATATGCCGCACCCCAAGAAAAAACGGGTAAATCCGGTTTTTCTTGGGATAGCGGTGTTGCCTGCCTTGTTGAGTGCGGTTATTTCCGTAGCCATCATCCGAAGTGGGTTTCCGGTGTTTTTCTTTTTGGTTCCTGTGGGGTTTATGGCTTATGGGTATAACCGCAGGTCTGCTTGGACGAGTGCGCTCCTTGCGGCAGGGGGAAACGGGGTGATTTCCCTAGGGTGGACCCTAGTGTCCCCAGGTACTGGGGCATATTTATGGCTGAATCTGCTCTATTTTACCATGATGTTGCTGGTCTTTACGTGGATAGTAGGTCCACCCTTCCATAGTGCTTATGGTTTCTTATCAACTGCATACCGGCTCATAATCGGTTCCGGGATCGGGGTCTTGACCTGTTGGTATATTATTGAGGTAACCCGGGATAGCCAGGGATTTACGGCCCTCCTTAAATCCCAAGCGGAATTGTTTAGTTCCCTTTCTATTGCTTCTGCGGGAACCGATGTGGTACAGCGTTCTCTTTTGGAACAGCAGCTTGATCCTGAAGCCCTTATTGCTCAGTTTGGTTCGATAGCCCTTCGCGGCGGCGGTTTGGCTGCTTGCGGGGTGGTCTTTTTCATCAATCGACAGTTAAGCCTAGTATGTGTTGGGCTTATCCGACGTATACGGGTGGGGAATGGGCTTATTCAGTTTCATGCGGTTCCGGGGCTTATTTGGGTGTTGTCCCTATCCCTCTTAGGGGTTTTAGGCGGGACCATCACCGGGATAGCCCCGCTTGAGATAGCCGCTTGGAATATGGTAACGATATGCGCCCTGTTGTACCTGGCCCAGGGAGGGGGTATTGTGCTGTATATCCTATCCCAGAGAAGTTTACCGCCCCTGATACGGGTGGGACTTAATATACTGCTTATCATTCTGATATGCAGTCCAAAAATTAACCTGCTTGCCTTGGGAGCATTGGGTATCCTCGGCATTGCAGAACATTGGCTGCCCTTTCGGGTACCGAAATCTGACGGATCATCCTCTACTCCGGGGATGTGATCATGGCGTGTTCATGACTGGATCCGTGCTAATATAACAAGGAGCTTGTAATATGAAAGTCATTTTGAACAAAGACCTCCCTACCCTGGGAGAAGAAGGGGATGTAAAAGAGGTAGCCAAGGGCTATGCGCGGAATTTTCTTTTCCCCCGTTCCATTGCGCTTCCCTATACGGAACGAACTATTGCGCTGTTTGAAGCCCGGCGAGGAGAGATTGAGGCTCGCAAGACAGATAAACGAAAAGATGCGGCGAGTATTAAGGAAAGATTAGAAGGCTTGGACCTGACGATAACCATGCCTGCCGGGGCTAACGGTAAACTCTACGGCGCAGTTACTAACCAGACCGTATCGGACGAACTTTCCAAGCTGGGCTTCCAGATCGAACGAAAACGGATAGAACTAGCAGGAAATACCTTTAAGAGTGTGGGAAAATATAAGGTTCTGGTTAGACTCTATGAAAGTGCTGCAGCAGAAGTAAGCCTTACCGTCCAGGGACAGGTCCTTAAAACCGAAACCAGAACGACTGCTTCTGGGAAGGCCCGACGCCGCAGGAACGTAGAGTCTGAGCCAGCGCACAACCCCCAAACAGGAAGCGCGCCAGAAACAGCCCCAGTCGCGAATAATCCGGTTGAACCGCAAGCAGGGGGATCTGTACCAGTAGAGGGGTAGTCCATCGGTTGTAGGGATTAGGGTATGGGTCCAGGATTGAAAGATAAAATCCCCCCTCATGATGATATGGCAGAACAAGCAACCCTGGGAGCCTTATTATTGGATAAAGAAGCAATAGCCACGGTCATACAGTATTTGCGGCCAGATGATTTTTATTCCCACGCCAATAATAAGGTCTATGATGCTGTCCTGCATCTTTTTAACAAGGGACTCACTGCGGATATTCTGACCGTTTCTGAAGAGCTTCGCCAAAACGGTAAACTTGAAGAAGCGGGCGGCCCTGCCTATGTCGCATCCCTCACCAATGTAGTGCCTTCCAGCGCCAACATTGAATATTATGCTCAAACCGTACAGAATTATGCCCTGAGACGGGCCTTGATCCGGGTTTCCCACGAGATAATCGCCAACGCGTTTGATGAATCTCAGGAATCTCGGAGTATTCTGGAAGAGACGCAGCAGCAGATTTTTGAACTCAACGACAAACGCCAGAGTTTTAGTTTTAGAGACACCAAGGAGATTCTTAAACAGACCATTGAGGTCATTGACCGGCTCTATAAGTTAAAAAAGAACATCACCGGGATTCCGTCTGGGTTTGATGAGCTGGATAAATTAACCGCTGGTTTTCAGGCTTCTGAACTCATCATCATTGGGGCACGGCCGTCTATGGGAAAGACTGCCCTGGCCTTAACCATGGCTTCCCATATTGCCATCAGAAATAAAATTCCCACCGCGTTTTTTACCTTGGAAATGTCGGATCTGGCCCTCATGCTGCGGCTCATCTCCAGCGAAGCCATGATCCACGCTAATGCCATTAGAACCGGGTTTCTCACTGCGGCAGATTTTACCAATCTCCTGGAAGCGGCGAGTAATATCTACGACGCTCCCCTGTACATTGTGGACATGCCCAACATGAAGCTCCTGGATCTCCGAGCCCAGGCAAGACGATTGCGGGCCCAGCAGCAGGTGGAAATCATCTTCATTGATTATCTTACCCTGATAAATTCTGAAAATTCCAGGATCCAGCGGCATGAACAAATCGCTGAAATTTCTCGTTCCCTGAAAAGTCTGGCCCGGGAACTGAAGATTCCCATCGTGGCTCTTTCTCAGCTTACCCGGGAAGCGGAGAAGGACAAGCCGAATCTATCGAGTATTAGGGAATCAGGCTCCATTGAGCAAGATGCGGATGTGGTTATGTTTCTGCATCGGGAACGGGATTCAGACCAGAAACCTGATGATACGGATATGGAACAGGGCAAGAAGACGAATCTCATCCTGGCCAAACAGCGAAATGGTCCGGTGGGTACCATTGAGCTGCTCTTTATGGCAAAATACACAAAATTTGTATCACCGGTTCAGAATAGTTATAATCAGTAGATATGACTAAGCACCATACGTCTATAATGCTCATGCGTTAGTAGCCTCTCTAAATGGTATAAAATTAAGAAGAAAGGAAGAACGATAAGGGAAAAACAAATGGCATTAATTGATCAATATGATTTTGAACTTTTGGAAAATCAAGCGGAAAAGCTTGTTTTTGATGAACTTGAACAGCAGCTTGCAGCCTTTGAAGGGGAGCTGTGCCGTTGTAATGAATGTGTGGTTGATATGGCGGCTATGGCTTTGAATATGGTAAAACCCCTCTACCGTTTCTCCCTCTTAGGAACCCTTTATGCAGCCCAAGCCATGACCGATGAAGCCTATGCTGCCAGTGTGCGGGAAGCCGTCTCTACGGCCATTGAAAAAATACGGGTTAACCCTTCCCATGATTAAGGGGGAGGCTATACCGAGCCAGCCTCTCGCCTTTTACCCTGCTTTTATATATACTAGGCATGAGCATTTCTAAAAACCCGATAATTGGCAAACAATCCAGGGATTTTCGTAAATAAGGAGTCAGTATGTCGGAACCAGTAACCGAGTATCAAGGAAAAGCAAGCATGGAAAAAATCACATCCCTTGCCAAACGGCGGGGTTTTGTGTTTCAATCATCGGAAATTTATGGGGGCCAAAGCGGCGCCTGGGATTACGGGCCTTTGGGAATCGAGCTGAAAAATCGCATTGCCCAGAATTGGTGGAAGGAGATGACCAAGCTCCAGGACTCGATTGTGGGCTTGGATGCGGCTATTTTGATGCACCCCCGGGTATGGGAGGCTTCAGGGCATGTGGAGAATTTTACCGATCCCTTGGTGGACTGTAAGCAGTGCAAGACCCGGTTTCGGGCAGACCAGATCCCCGAAGCGAACCTGGCCGCAAAGCACTGTCCCGAATGTGGAGGGGAACTTACCGATACCCGTAAGTTCAACCTCATGTTCAAAACGCATATCGGCCCGGTGGAAGAGGGGGCTAATACCCTCTACTTGAGGCCTGAAACCGCCCAGGGAATCTACGTCAATTACAAGAACATCATCCAATCCAACCGTATGAAAGTCCCCTTTGGCATCGCCCAGATTGGTAAGGCCTTTAGGAACGAAATCGTTACCAAGAATTTCATCTTCCGTACCTGCGAATTCGAACAGATGGAGATGCAGTATTTTGTCAAACCGGGTACTGACGAGGAATGGTTTAACGAATGGAGAAGACGGCGCTGGGCCTATTACGAGAAAATCGGCATCCAGATGGATCATCTTCGCTGGCACCAGCACGGCCCCCAGGAGCTTGCCCATTACGCCAAGGACGCGTACGATATCGAGTACCTTTTTCCTATGGGCTGGAAGGAACTCGAGGGGATTCACAATCGATCCAACTACGACCTTACCCGGCACA
>JAISBK010000096.1 GCA_031266255.1 Treponema sp. | reverse complement strand
TTTACCGAATCAGGACTGGAACGTTACCGGGGATCTGTCTTGTCCGCCCCTTCCTTCTCCATGATGGATAAGGAGGTGTTCATCGCTTCTTCCCTCATGCCGGAGGCAGACTGGCGCCTAGTCTCCATCATCCCCACCCAGGTCATCTTTAGCGAGGCAAACCGTACGCTCTTCCATATTTTTATTGTAGGGATGCTTCTTTTTATCATCGCTGCCTTAGCATCTTTGCTATTCACCCGGGTCATCGTCAAACCCCTGCGCTACCTCCAGTCCTATTCCGCGGTGATTGCCCAGGGAGATTTCTCCGGTACCCTCCCCGAATATGGAACCGCCGAGGTTTCTGGTCTTTCCCAAGGCTTTAATGCCATCAATTCCCATATCAGTGCCCTCATTACCAATATCACCTCCTCCTTTCAGCTCATGCGCTCCCGGGATACCGCCCTACAAACCATCAGCCAGCGCTCTTCCGAAGCTGCAACCGCGATTGACCAGTTGATTCACCAGGCCGATACCTATGCCCAGGAAGCCTCCTCCCTGGTTAACCAAACCACGATTCAGACCGTAACCGGCATTGAGGCGGATATTGGGGACCTCAATGGCTGCATCAAAGACCAGGTGAAACAACTGGAAGCTTCCGCATCGGTTATCGAGACCATGATCCATGCCATACATACTATCGAAAGTCGTATCGTCTCCCTGAATGAGCAGGCGAACCAGGCGCTCCAGAGTTCCCTTGCAGAACAGGATCATATCAGGAGGTCAGAGGAGGCGGTTAAGCATATCAGCGTCTATTCAGAGACATTGGGGGAAATGAACAAGGAGATTGCCCATGTGGCGCAACAGACCAAGTTACTAGCGATGAATGCGGCGATAGAAGCGGCTCATGCGGGGGAAGCGGGGAAGGGTTTTGCGGTGGTAGCGGACGAGATTCGCAAGCTGTCGGAGACGACCCAGGCCCAGGCGAATAATTCCAAGGAAACCCTCAGGGAGATTCGGGGAGAGATAGGGGAGATAACCACGATATCGGGATACATAGCCAGTACGTATCAGCAGACCTATGGGCTTGTGGAGGTGATAACGGGGGTGGTAAAAGAGATGAATGAGGCGGTAGCAGGGCAGATGGTTGACTCGAAGCGGGTATTAGAAAGTCTTGAACAGATAGAGCAGATTACGGGAAGGGTGAGGGGAGGGGCGAAGACCATCAAGGAAGGGATAGAGAGACTGACGGGCATTGCGGGGCAGCTTTCTGGGATGATGGGGAAGATACAGGGACAGATGAGGGAGATGGTAGATAGGACAGCGGAGGTATGTGCATCGTCCCAGAGTGCGCATGAGTCTGTGGTAGAGAACGGCCAGGGTTTTGCTATTTTGGATGAGGCTATCCGGCGGTTTACCGTTCGCTAGAATCTCAGATGACGTTTTGGCGGAGATTTACCGTGGGCATGTTCGCCAACGAAGTTGGTGCATGCAGCGGAATGACCGATCCCTTGTAGATGCCAAAGGCCTTAAGTCATCCACCGACTCTATCATCGTTTCGTTGCGGTTTGCCTCTGGTCTCTGCTGCGCTCCATTCCCACGGTGGTACAGCCCGATGACATCGGGTTGTACCGCTGATGTTGGTAAAAAACAATTGACAAAAATATTTAGATACTATAGGGTATAAATCATTATGGCCTTGTTACTATTTTGGATTAAAGTGATACTTAAACGAATCCTAGAATTCATTAAAATCTCTCCGGTTACCATTATTGGTGGTATAATAATACTCAGTGCTTTGATTTACACGAACACTAATATACAAGTAACCTTAAATGGTAGTAAATTTATCATCACTTTCTCTGCCCTCATAATTATACCTATTATGATGTCCTTAAAAGAATATAGTGTTTTAGAAAAAATAACATTTTATGCAAAAAGTAATTATTCAAATCGTTTGCTGAGGTATATATTCTTTGTAAAAAAATCATTGCTGAATAATATTCTTATGATTTTGTTTTTTATACTCATATTTTCAAATAGAATAATAGTTGATTTTTCTTTTAATATATGGAAAACACTTTGCATATTTCCATTTTCCATTTTTTTATCATTGCTAGTGATGATTTTAAGAAATAATGGAAGAAAAATAAACAAAACAAAAAATATAATGCATATAAATTCAGTCATTAAAAGCACTTTGTATGATTATAGGGATTCGGTGTTAATGGCTATTATCATTATTGCGGTATCACTATTTATTTGCATAGAATTATTCATGTATAAGAATATATTAAATGAAATGACTGAACCTGTTTTTATCCCATTAATATTGTTTATTTTATTGTCAATAGGCTTTATCGGATTGTCTGATTCAGTAATAAAAACAAATTGGTTATTTTATACCGTTGTTTCATTGGATTTCAGGTATCATTTTAAAAGAACGGTGCTGTTTATACTGTCATTTTATGGTATCGTCTTATTGCAATATATAATTATCGTAATGTATCTTGACATCACGTTACTGTTGATATATCTATTCGCTATTATTTCAACAATGTTATTAGCAATGGGTATTGTCTATTTGAGAGGAAATATTTTAAAGAAAATAATTGTGTATGCACTTTATATTCGGCTTGTGGTGTATATATTATATGTTAGTCCATATATCATGTTGGTAAGTATCTTTCCGGCACTTATCGCACTCGTTATGGCAAAAAACGATTTTATAGAAAGAGGGTATTTATGATACGATGTGAAAATCTCACCAAGTTTTTTGATGAAAAATCCGGCATATATGACATTACCCTACAATTTTTACCCGGTATACTGTATGGTATAATCGGCTATAATGGTGCGGGAAAAACTACGCTTTTACGTTGTATTGAAGGTTTGTATCTGCCCACATCAGGTAATGTTTGTCACCATGATATAAGTACAAGGAAAGAAAATGATTTTTTACATATTAGAAAGAAAATAGCTTATTTACCTACTGAGGAATATTTATATAAAAAATTGACTTGTATAGAAAACATTGAATTAGCAACAATTTTAAGAACAGGAAAGAGTACATTAACCGATGAGACAAGAGAATTAATAAAATATTTCGAAGCACAGGATTTTTTAATCAAACGCTTTTGTGACTGTTCAACCGGTATGAAGAAAAAGATACAAATTATTATCAGCTTAATAGGAGAAATTGATACGATAATATGGGATGAACCGAATGACGGACTTGATATTATTTCAAACCTAAAAATAAAGAGCTTACTGAATTATTATAAAAGCAAAAATACGACAATTCTATTATCCTGTCATGTTATAGAATTCCTGAATGATTTCATTGACTACTGTATAATAATGCAGGATGGTAAAATCATAGAAGAACAGGAAACAAAAAATATAAAATCATTAGAAGAATTGTATATAAAACATATTGAAAAAAATAAAATAGTATATCCATTAATTAAAAATAAATAAAAAATGAAAACTGTTTTAATATCTGGGGCACTATCTGTTGTTCGGCTACTTGGAGATTAATTCGACAGTCTCAACAGGTCTGTATATGCCGCACTCATTCGAGTGCCCCGGGGTTCCATTCGCCTAGGTCGGCTATGCCTCCCACGGCTCACTTCACCAACCCTTTTGCCACCATTCTCCTTTGAAATTGCCCAGAGGGGGACTTGAACCCCCAAGCCCGTAAAGGCACTGGTACCTGAAACCAGCGTGTCTGCCAATTTCACCATCTGGGCGACTAAAACTAGTATACGATATAGTATGGGGGATAGTCAACTGGCATATCCCCCATTACAGCCTTTTCCGGCGTATTTCCTAGCAAATCAAGAAATGGCGGTTTCCAGAGCCACCTCCATCATCTGGGTAAAGGTGGTTTGCCGTTCCTCCGGCGTGGTTTGCTCATGGTTTATGAGGTTGTCGGAGATGGTCAGCAACGTGAGGGCTTCCCGGCGGTATTTTGCAGCCAAGGTATAAAGTTCGGCGCACTCCATTTCCACTGCTAAACAGCCGAATTGGGCCCAGAGTTTCCACTCTTCCGGGTCTTCGGTGTAGAACATGTCTGAAGAAACCACGCCGCCAACCTTGGCTTGCCAGCCTCGAGCAAGCGCCACATCATAGGCGGTTTTAAGCAAGGTAAAGGAAGCGGTCGGGGCAAAGCTCCGCCCGTGGAGGCGGATAGAGTTAGTCCCTGAATCAGTAGACGCAGCCAGGGCAATCACCAAGTCTCGGAGCTTCACATCCGGCTGAATAGACCCAGCCGTCCCGATTCGGATAGCCCGTTTTACCCCATAATCCCTGAATAATTCATTAACATAAATGGAAATCGAAGGGATCCCCATTCCCGTTCCTTGAATTGATACCCGTTTACCCTTATACAACCCGGTGTAACCGAACATGTTCCGTATATGGCTGTATTGAACCGGCTCTTTAAGCAAGGTTTCAGCGATGAATTGGGCCCGCAGAGGATCTCCTGGCAGTAACACCGCCTCCGCAATATCCCCGGGTTTTGCTCCAATATGAATAGACATAGTTCCTCCTGGTATAAGCATAGACTATACGATGCGATGTGTCAGCCTATGAAAGATCCTCAAGATTATAGGGAGTTTCCTGGTATACAAAATTAAGCCAGTTAGAGAAAAAAAGATGCGCATGAGCCCGCCAGCGAACCACCGGCGTTTTGGTCGGATCATCATCAGGATAATAATGCTTAGGAATTTCTATAGAAAGTCCCCGGCTCAGATCCCGGCGGTATTCCCGGTCTAAGGTAAGGGGATCATATTCCAGATGGCCCGTAACGTATATTTCCCGGCCTTCCCGGGCGGTAACGATAAAGACCCCTGCGTCTTCAGTTTCCGATTGAATGGTCAAGGCGGGCGTGGCGGCAATGGCCTTCCGGTCGCTTTCAGTATGCCGAGACTGGGGAGCAAGGAATTCATCATCAAACCCATGGAACAATATCATCTGTCGCTGCTTCACCTTATGGGGAAAAATCCCGAATAGTTTGTGGTCAAGCTCCCGCTTGGGTATGCCGTAGCGGTGGTAAAGTCCTGCCTGGGCGCCCCAGCAAATATGGAGGGTTGACCACACGTTTTTTGAAGCATAATCCAATACCGTGGTCAATTCCTGCCAGTAATCCACGTCTTCAAAAGCCAGGATTTCCACCGGAGCGCCGGTGATGATGAGGCCGTCAAATCGTTCGTGCATGATACACTCAGAACTGCGATAAAACCGTTCAAGATGCCCCGGAGGAGCGTTGTGAGACTCGTGACTTCCCATACGCAGAAAGTTTATATCCACCTGCAATGGACTGTTACTCAGGAGCCTGAGTAATTGGACTTCCGTATCCAGGGTAGTGGGCATAAGATTGACAATAGCTACCTTAAGAGGCCTAATGTCTTGATGCAAAGCCCGGACATCGGCCATAACAAAGACTTTTTCCTCTCTGAGGGCGTTAAACGCAGGTAAAGTAATAGGAATCTTTATAGGCATAGAGGTACTATGTTCCATTTTTCTGAAAAATGCAAGCAATGGTCTAGGAACCTGGATACCAAAACCTACATTCACCCCTACGTTAATGGTTCCTCAGAAGTTCATAGAGCCTATCCAGATCTTCCATAGAATAGTACTCAATGCGGATACTGCCCTGTCTGAAGTCTCCCTCAATGGACACCTTGGTTCCCAAAGATTCGATGAATTGCTCTTCCATAGCCACCAATTCAGGGTCCCGGGTAAGTGGTTTAAGGGGCTTGCGGGAATTGTCCTGGCTTTCCTGGTTACAACCTGCGGCTCGTTTTTCCGCTTCCCGCACCGAGATACTCGAGGTAATAATCTGATGGAACAGCCTTGCTTGATGGATAGGGTTTACTACCGAGAGCAAAGCCCGGGCATGACCGGAAGACAGCTCACCCTGGGCAAGGCTTTCCTGTACAACCAGGGGCAGTTTCAGGAGCCGCAGGGCATTGGCCACGGTAGAACGGTTTTTACCAACCTTAAGCGCCACTTCCTCCTGGGAAAAACCAGTGAGGTCCATCAACTGTTTATAGGCAGTAGCCTCTTCCATAGGATTCAGGTCTGCCCGCTGGACGTTTTCAATGATGGAGACTTCCAGACGCTGGGCATCGGTATAGTTACGAACGAGGACCGGCACTTCGGTAAGTCCTGCCAGAGCAGCCGCCCGGCTGCGGCGTTCTCCTGCCACGATGATATAGGTTCCATCCCCCTCAGCTTCGACAATGAGGGGCTGAAGGATACCATGTTCCCGGATGGAATCTGCCAATTCCATAAGACTCGTGGGATCAAACTGTTTCCGCGGCTGCTGGGGATTGGCCCTGAGTTTTTCAAGGGGTAGTTTTCCTTCTTTTGGCGCTGCCCCTTCTGCAGCCGCTTCACGGGAATCCTCCTGTTGCAGGGGAAGCAGCGCGCCAAGCCCCTTTCCCAAGCGCTGCTTAGGCGTCACGCTGCAACACCTCAAGCGTCAAATCCTTATAGGCTTTTGCACCGATACAGGCAGGATCATATTCCGAAATGGGTATGCCGTGGGAGGGGGCTTCGGATAGCCGGACATTTCGGGGAATTCTGGTTGAAAAAAGTTCTTCTTTAAAGAAGGCGCTTACTTGTTTCACCACCTCCTGGGAAAGCCGGGTGCGGGGGTCGTACATGGTGAAGAAAATACCCCCTATCCGCAGGGAGGGATGGAGGGTTTTCTGTATCCGTTTAATAGCCTTGAACAGCAGGGAAAGTCCTTCCATGGCAAAATATTCACACTGCATAGGAATGAACACGGCGTCTGCAGCCACGAGGCCGTTGATGGTAAGAACCCCCAGGGAAGGAGGACAGTCGATTAACATATAATCATACCGGGCACGTACCGGATTCAGCGCTTTCTTCAGAAAAAACTCCCGTTCCGGCTGGCTGATAAGTTCCACCGCAGCGCCTGAAAGATCTAGGTCTGCGGGAATCACCGAAAGGTTCGGGATGCGGGTTTCCTGGATGGTTTTTTCAATAGGAACCGCTCCGGCAATCAGCTCATACACCCCTGGTTTGACCTGGTTGAACCCAGTACCGCTTGACAGGTTTGCCTGGGAATCAAAATCAACCAGTAACACGGATTTTCCTGCTTTTGCGAGAAAGGCTCCTATATTCAATGCGGAGGTTGTTTTACCTACCCCTCCTTTCTGATTTACGAAAACGTATGTTTTGCCCATGTATAACCAGCTACTGAAATTGAGACAGCGTGTATCTCTGGCTCAAATAATACTAACTATATATGATATAGGGAATTTTTACTCTTGAATAGCTACTCACAAAGGGGTATTCTTAAAAAATGACACCCATCCGCATGATTGCCCTTGATTTGGACGATACCCTCTTACGATCTGATTTAAGCATTTCGTATCGTACCAGGAATGCGATTAAACGGGCGCAAGCCGCCGGTATTGTCGTGGTACTGGCTTCTGGTAGGATTCTATCGGCTATGGAACGGTTTACCCGGCTTCTGGGGATGTCCAGACAGCCTGGTTATCTGATTGGTAACCACGGGACGATTATCCAAGAGAGCCATACGGGAACAATCATATACGAGATACACCTGGTTCCTGAGATTGCCCTCATTGCCTTTGATCTCGCTGATGCTGAAGGCTTTCCGGTACAGTTGTATGAAAATAACCTCATGTATGTCTCCCGGCCCAATGAGTTCGCCAAGTATGACCATAAGCTCACCGGCTTGCGCCAGGTAGTAGCGGAAAATTTCAGGGACATGGTCGCTGCAGGGTGCCACAAGCTCCTTATCCCGGGGGATCCCATGATCCTGGCGCCCTTGGAAAGCCTTTTGAGGACGTATGTAGGAGAGGAGGTAAGCCTGTTTACCAGTAAGCCTTATTTCCTTGAGATCCTTCCTCCCCAGACCAATAAGGGAACCGCGCTTGCAAAGATTGCGGAACACCAGGGAATTCCCCGGGAAATGGTACTTGCTATTGGAGATTCCATGAGCGATGAAGGGATGATTCAATGGGCCGGACTTGGGGTGGCTATGGTGAACGGAGACGAGCAGATCAAACGCCTTGCCGCAGTAGTTTCAGAACGCTCCAATGATGATGATGGAGTGGCGGATATCATAGATCAGTACGTGCTGCGACAACGACGCTGAAGATCCCTATCCGCCACCTCTGGTTAACCCTCCAGGATCAGCAAGGTTCGGGGGTCAAGGCGCAGGGCCGCGGTCTCGGATTGAGCGGAAAAATAGGCGTCCCGATCCTTGGATACTGATAGGGCAATATAATCTTGCTTAGGATCCAGGACCATGACCACATCCAGGAGGTCCACGTAGTCCTTGATGAGCGAAGGAATATCCTGCTTAGGGGAATGTTCCCCTTTGACATTGCAGCTATACCAGACCGAAAGCCCAAGCTCTTTGGCGAATTCCTTCACCGCGGCAAAATGCTCATGAGTACCCCGGGTAAAATCAAAGCCGTCCACAATGAGGGACTCAGCCTTAAAGTCCCCATCCCGGATCAATGCTTTGAGACTCCGCAGGATCTGATCCGTGGTAATGCCCTCTTGGTTAAAATTCATCAAGACCCGGTTCTTGATAAGCTCGTTTTTAATATCCCCGGTGTTTTCCAGATTTTCGTTCTTAATAAATTCAGCGAAAATATTTTCATACCAGGCCAATACATAATCGGTATGCTGGGTAAAGGATACGTGAATGACCTTCTTTGCCTGTAAGAGCTTATCCAAGGCAATCTGAACCAGCACCGAGGTTTTACCAATACCGCTCTGGGAAGCGATGAGTCCCAGTTCACCCGCAGCCAGTCCCCCATGGATAGACTGTTCAAAAACCCGAACCGGACTGCGTTGTATGAGTTCATCCTTAATCATTTTTTCCCTCCATTTTTCTCTATTTTCTCCCTTTTTTTCGCTATTTTTGTTGCAGCTCTTTCTTCCGCTTTTCCTCATACCCTTTGATAAGGGCTTCGGAAATACCCGCCGGGACTTTCCCGTACTTCTCGAATTCCATGGTAAACTCCGCTTTACCCTGGGTCAAGGACCGGAGTGCCGTAGAATAGCCGAACATTTCACTTAACGGAACTTCCGCTTCAACCCGGGAGAAGGTTCCGTCTTCGGTGGAAGCCAAGATGATACCCCGGCGTTGGTTGATCGAAGCAAAGATGTTTCCCTGAAATTCTGTAGGTCCCTCCACCGCTACCTTCATAATGGGTTCCAGGATGCAGGGTTTAGCCTTGAGATATGCTTCCCGGAAGGCCCCAATCGCGGCCATTTGGAAGGCAATATCCGAAGAGTCAACGGGGTGGGACTGACCGTCGTTGATGAGGCAGCGGATGTTAACAATAGGAAACCCGATGAGGCTCCCCCGTTTCACGGCTTCCTTGAATCCCTTATCGCAACTGGGGATAAACTCCGTGGGAAT
>JAISBK010000084.1 GCA_031266255.1 Treponema sp. | reverse complement strand
ATCGCTTTGCCATAAATGTAGGGGTTGGTATTAATATACTTAAATACGAAAACACCGAAACCGTGGGGGATGACAAAACAACCCCAGGCCTTGAACTCGATACGATTACGGTAAACTCTACCTTGACCATGCCTTCTACGAATCTTGGGGCAGGTTTAAGTTTTCAATTCAACGAGTATTTTGCCGGGGATGTACTGGTGATTACCTCAGGACTAGGGGCGGCAGTTCAGGAACCCGCACAATTTAACCTGCTGCTGACCATGAAATATTGATCACGTAAGATGAGCTGGGTTTCGCATAAAGGGTTAACCATGATAAGAGGGATTATACGTAAGATAGCAGCAGGCTTGCTTCTTCTTTTACTCCTTGGGGGATGTACAAGTGTATATACCTGGTGGGATGTTCCGCGGTCCTCCCCGCGTCAGGAACCAGGAACGCATCCTCCGTTTATAGACCCTGCTCCCAGACCGGCTGACAATCCGGCTCCCGCAGTGCCCGTATATCCGGCTCAAATCGCGGCTGCCCCTGCATTCATAAGGGTAGCTGCTCTCCCCATTCAGATTTATACGGTAAAGCCTGGGGATATGTATTGGAATAGTGTGCAACAATGTTATAGAAATTCCGGTTAGGGGGAAGTAGGGGGTAAAATATGAAAAAAACGGTTATAACCAAGACTATGGCAAGTGCATTGTCTCTGTTGCTTGCTGGAGGATGCAGCAGTGTGTATGATTGGTGGCGTTATTACGAAGAACCCGCGTATCAGGCACCTCTACTTGCCACAGGGTCGTCAGAGCCGCCCATACCTCCGTCTTCAATAGGGGGGGAAGCGGACTATTCGGTTCCCGTAAATTCTACCTTAGTATCAATTCCTGCATCCCCGCCTGACTCGGTTCTGGTATCGGCTGTCCAAGCAACGGTGGTCCCGACGCCTGCTCCGCAACCAGCACCGCCGGTATCCCCGCTCGACCCGGTTCTGGTACCGGCTGCAAAGGCAGCGGCGGCTCCCACCCCTGCTCCGCAACCAGTACCGCCGGTATCCCCTGCGGTTCCTGCTTCTAATCCCGTTCTGGTACCGGCCGCAAAGGCAGCGGCAGTTCCCACGCCTGTTCCGCAGCCGGCGCTTCAGGTATCTCCTTCTGTTCCTGCTTCTCCGCCCGACCCGGTTCTGGTACCGGCTGCAAAAGTAGCGGTAACTCCCGCACCTGCTCCGCAGCCAGCGCCTCCGGTATCCCCGGCGGTTCCCGCATCTAACCCCGTTCTGGTACCCGCTGCAAAGGCAGCGACTGTTCCCGCACCTGCTCCTTCAATGCCGGTTCTCCTCATACCACAGGCGAAGGTAAACGCTCCGCTTTCAGTACCAAAAGAGACCCGTATGCCCGAATCTTCTTCTGAGCCTGTGGATACCGTGCTTGCTACAGCCAAAGAACGCCTTGAATGGGCCACAGGGATCGGAGCCAAAACTCAATTCCCTGTTCCCTATACTCAAGCCGTTACCGCATACATGATTGCAATGGACGCAAAGAAGGTAAAAAACTGGAATGATGCGATGACCAGTGCCCAAGCCACAATTACCGCAGTAGCAGAAATTGAAAAACTCCACAAAACCCTCAAGGATCAAGAGCGGAATACTGCTGTTACCGCAACCCCAGAAGTATCCCCTGCCAAGACACCCTTACACCCCGTTTCCTTTACGGGCATTTATACGGTAAAGTCCGGGGACAGTTACTGGAGTATTGCCTATCAATTCTATGGAGATGCTCAAAAGTGGAAGCTCATCTATAACGCGAATAAAACAAGCATGAAAAATCCCGATAATCCTCATGCAATTTTTCCCGGTATGGTGCTTACCATTCCAGGCATTACCGAAAGGTGATTATATTTGCTAAAAAGCAAACCTTTATGTAGGAATATTGCGTGAATCATATAACGTTCCGGCTGTATGCGACGTTTTTGCAAATCCGATAAAGGAAACCGTAGGTTTCCAGGGCTTGCAAAAATGTGGGTGCAGGGAGGCGTGGGAAGGAGCGAAGCAGCCGACCTAGGCGAACGGAACCCTGGAGCCGCCGAATGGCGGCGGAACGCATACAATCCTGTTGAGACTGTCGAATTAATCCCCAATCAGTCGAATAACCGCTATATATAGTACCTAAAGACCTTGAAACAGATTAATTCGACAATCTCGTTATGCGCCGTACCCGTACTTCATATTATTTTTTCAAATCTTACATTTGTATAATATTTACTATCTTTACTTAAATTTATTTCTTCAATTTCAAATATTTTTTTAATAATTTTTACTTTAATTATTTTTTCAATTTTTTCTTGCAATTTCGTTAGATCATTTTTGATTATATCATACGTTAATATTAGATCTATTCCTACATAATCATGTACAATTTTATTTCTAAAGTCTTTTATCTGCTGCCATTCTATTTCAGTATATTCTACCTTTAACTCATTACTTATCCTTGAAACATTTTCCCCAATATTTGCCAATAAATTTATTGATCCATTGAAATTCATTTGGTCATTTTTTTCATAAAATTCTTCAGGAGAATCTATTTCCTCAGTATATTTCTGTATCTTTCCAATGTATTCTAGAATATTTAACAAATACATTAAGTCGTTTCTTATGTCAGCTAACATATCTCATATCCTTCTGCGCTCTATGTAAAACTATTGGGTTTGCATATTTTTTTACCATTATGTCAACGGATTTTTGAGATATCTTCTCAAGATCATTCTTTAACCCAATTAGATTTTTTAAATCATATGTTTCTATATCTACATAAAAATCTATATCGTTTGCTATTTCACCCCGTGCAAAAGAACCGAAAATTCCAATTTTTTCGAGTTTGTATTTTTTCAGAATATTTTCATTTTTTATGGCCTTTTCCAATGCTTCAAATGTTTCTACACTCATAATCTGTATTCTATACCATATTTTTAATTTTTGCAAGTGTTTTTGTATGTATATTTTTTTATACATTTCAATTTAGGGTATGGCACATAACACCGCATACCTGTTTGTTGCCGATGGAAAAGTAATCATCGGCATACACAAGCGAGATACTGTCATCATTCATGAATATGAAATCCTCCAACTGATGCTTCCCATAAGACAGAAACCTGGTTTTGCTGTACACTCCCTGCAATAAGTCCTTGGAGACCCGCAAGAAATGATCGGGGCAAGAGGGAGAGAAGGTGTTTTGCATGTTCCAAGCCTACCGCATCTTCAATCTGATTCAGAAACAGGATTTTTTTTCCCTGGGCTTCGCTGAAAAGTCCCTTAGCAGTGGTTTCTTGGGGATTACCGGTAATTACTGATACCAAATGGTGGAGGTTGAGGAGGTCTCCCGGCTGCGCACCGGTAAGGGTGGAAAACAGAGGGAGCCGGTGTATGATGTCCGCTGAAACCGGTAAACCCACCGGCCAAAGGGGGAGCATACCGATGGTTAAGGTGGTATATGCGGGAACCACCGGTTCATAGGCCGCCCATGCTTTAAGCGGCAGCATACGGGAACCGTCTCCTTCAATCAAAATCTGGTCAAACCAGGGGACGAGGGATTCCAGCAATTCTGGCGGTAGAGAACCGTATTTGCCGGAAACCTCATCCCGCGTTCCTGCGAGGCTTATCCCCGCTGCTGACCGGAATGAATCGCGCTGGATCCCTTCGGCATCCAAGAGATAATCGTATAAGCCCGCTTCCTGGGGCGGGAAAAACATCCGGGTGGTGGTGGTAACCAGGGTTTTTCGATGCCGTCCATGCTGGGCAAGACACCAGATCAAGGAAGTTTTCCCACCGCTTCCAATGACGGTGATGACTTGGGGGGCCGCTGTTTTATATCGTTCCACAAAGACTGCTGGTGTGGTTTTGAAGGGCTGCTTGCTCAGCCTGTTTACGTGCTCCATAGGATATAGACCTTTCCTGTTCTATACATTATTTTACCCGGATTCTCGGGTCCAGTATTTGTATGCCGATGTCTACCAAGGTGTTCCCCAGGATCACCACCCAGGCGATGTACACCACCAGGGTTTGAATCATCGGATAATCCCGAGACGTGATAGACGCGATGAGCAATCTGCCGATGCCTGGTATGGTAAACACCTGTTCAATCACGATGCTACCGGAAAAAATCTCGCCGATTATCATCCCCAACACCGTAAGTGCAGGGATAAAGGCATTTTTGAGGACATGACGGTACAGAACCCAGGTTCGGGAACCTCCTTTGCTGTAAGCGGTACGTACATAATCGCTGCGAAGCTGCTGCAAGAGGGAATTCCGCAAGAACTTGATCACCACCGCAGCATTAGGTATGGCAATGGCTAAGGCTGGGAACATCAGGTACCGCAAAAAACCGCCGAAATCGTCTGTATAAGACACATACGCCCCGGGGATGAAGCATTTCAACAGGAGTCCAAACACCCATATAAACAAGACCCCCAAGAAAAAACCCGGCAGGGAAATGGTAATGGTAGTCAGGGTAGTTACCGCCCGATCCAAGTACCCCTGTTCCTTATGGGCCGATAGTAAGGCTCCAGGAATGGCAATGATGAAGATAAATATGAGGGAAAGGGATGCCAGAGTAAAGGTAACCGGCAGCCGTTCCTGAACCATATCCATGATGGCGACTCCTCGAAAACGTACTGAATTACCTAAATTCCCCGTAAGGAACCGGCCAAGCCATAGGCAGTACCGTACCCATAAACTCCGGTCTAAGCCCAATTCGGTACGCATTGCAGCGATTTGCTCATCCGTGGCCTCTATACCCAACACCAGACTGACCGGATCCCCAGGGATGAGGGCAAAGGCTGCAAAGGTGAGCAGCGACACCAAAAATAACGTCAAGACCGTAATAATGAGCCTCGTACCGAGAAAATACATAAGAGGCTTCCTCAACCATAGCCGGACTTCAGCCATGGGCTTGTAGTACGGTACCTTCCTGTATGCTTTTATTGAAGCTGGTAGATCGTCGAAACATCGAACACATACAACGGATAACTCACGATACCCCCAAAACGCCCCTTGGGAAAGATCCGAAAACTCAAGATATCCTGGATATAAACGCTGGCAGCTTCGGTTGAAATGATCTGTTGGGCCTGGCGGTACAAGGCAATACGTTGTTGCTCATCAGTCTCACCTAAAATCGCATCATACACCGCATCATATTCCGGACTATTAAAATTCACGAAGTTGCTGCCTGCATTGGAATGGTATCGTTCGAGGAAGCTCTTTGGGGCAGCCGCGGGCGCATCCAAGGAGATGATGGTTCCTTGATAACGGCGTCCCCGGTATACCTCATCCAGCCAGGTTGCCCAGTCTACCAGCTTAATGGTAGCGGTAACGCCAATGGTTGCCAATTGATTCACCAGTACTTGAGCCGTGTCTACATGCATGGTGTAATTAGCAGGAACCGTGATTTCCAGAGAAAAGCCTTGGCTATAACCAGCCTCAGCCAAGAGTTCCTGAGCCTTCTGGATATGCACAGGATAGGGATCTTTCAGGGACGGATCGTAATAGCTGCTCAGTCCCGGAATGAGCGGGCTTCCTGAGGGTTCACCCATGCCATAGAAGGCAGTATCAATAATCTCAGGTGTATCCACCGCATAATTTATGGCCTGGCGTACCCGCACATCATCCAATGGTTTCACCCCGTTGTTTAAAGCAAAGAGCTGCACTGAATTGGAATAGCTCGGGAACATATCGAATCGGTTCCGATCCAATTGTTGGACCAGGGCGCTGGTAACACCCGCGGCATCAGTATTACCCCCTTGTAAGGCCAGGAGCAATGCATCGGAGTCCGCGGTGAACACATAGGTAACCTTATCCAGATGGGGCACCCCTTCCTGCCAATAGTAAGGATTTTTCACCAACACGAGAGACTGCTGGGTCGTGTAGCTTGCAATGGAGAAGGGGCCTGTACCAATGGGTTTTCCTTCCCGATCCTCGTGGTCCTTCGGCACAATACCAATGGTGAGGTAGGGCAAGAATTCGGGATCCCGGGCCTTCAAGGTAATAGTGATATGGTTATCCGAAGTTTGCGCTACCTGGGCTATCTGGTCAAAACCGGTAAACCCTGCCTGCATGGCCATCTCCAAGGTAAAAACCAGGTCTTCGACTCGTACCTCAGATCCATCGTGGAACTTCACCCCCGGGCGCAACCTAAAGGTATATACCAGGCCGTCCTGCTCAATCTCGTATTGATCCGCCACAGCCGGCTGAAAATTACCTTCGGTATCAGGTTTTACCAGGCCTTCAAATACGTTAAAAAGGATACTCCTTCCATCTGCGGTGTTAGAAGGACTCAACGGGTCAAGGGTAGCAGGTTCGGTGGTAATCCCCACGCGCAGTTCTCCGCCTTCAATCGGCCTCCCGGCAAGGGCTTGCACACCGGGGCTTTGACTATCCTGGTTCCGTGAACAGGCTCCTAGG
>JAISBK010000041.1 GCA_031266255.1 Treponema sp. | reverse complement strand
GTTAAAACCCTCCCAGCCCCGGATGTATCGTCCCAGGGCATAGGCTAAGACCTGTTCACCGAGCTTCGCGGCATAGTCCCGCCAAAACACCTCGGGATCCTTGGCCCGTGAAAAAAGTAACGTCCCCATACGTCTCTCTACCTTCCTTTATAATACCGAATAGTACTACTATACTCGTTTTGTAACGCCTCTGGAACCACCCTTACTAAAGGCAGCAATTAGATTTTTTTATGAACTTTAGGAATCTGTTTTGAATTTATACGCCTTCCTATAGCAGGCAGAGGTATTTAGACAGAACCTTTCTTACAATTAAGGTAAGAAGGGTATATGGTACGCCCAAACCCTCTTATGGATGCGTCTAGGGAGCATCCATTCAGTACCAGCTGAAAGGAAAGTGTATAAGGAAAGTATTATGAAATTCAAAAAGTTTCTCCAGAAAACCAGGGCAAAAGAAGCCATGCTTCCCTTCCACTTTGAAGGATCCAAAAGCATCTATAAGCGGTTGGTCTTGAAAACTAAATCCTTCAAACAGACGACCTGGGACTCATCCCCAGCGGTGAGATCAAAAACAGGCAGCACAAAACCTCATGAGTTTCTCCGAGTTTACTATTATACGGTAAAGCCGGGAGATACGTACTGGACTATTGCCAACCGGCTCTACGGTGATTCCCATCAATGGAAGTACGTATATGAGGCTAATAAAAAAAAGATGCGCCATCCTGATAATCCTAATCTCATTTTTCCTGGTATGGTCCTCGACATTCCTGATATTCCCCGGGACTTTTACGCTAAACAATAGCTCTGCATGAGTATATCAGTTTGATTAAAGCAGGAACCATACCTGCTCCATATATATAATAGCATGGATGAACAGAGGCGTTCTAATCCTTTGGATCAAATCAGCCCGTCCATGACCCGCGCATTACGCAATGCCGGACTTTTTATTTTATATGGGGACAGTATGAATAACCTCAATTCAATCTTAATCGAAGGCAATCTGGTAAGGGATCCTCTTTTCCGTTCTACTTCCAAAGGAACGCCAGTCTGTACTTTTAGCCTTGCATCAAATCGGATTTATAAGAAAGATTCTGGTTTGGAAGAGGAGGTAAGTTTTTTCAATGTAGAGACCTGGGCAAAACTAGCTGAAAACTGTTATAACCTAGGCCACAAAGGCCGGGGAGTCAGGATTGTGGGCAGACTGAAACAGGAACGGTGGAACGATCAAGAGGGGAAAGCCCATTCCAAGGTTACCATTGTGGCGGAACACGTGGAATTCCGGCCGGAATTTAAAAAGGAAGAAGACCACGTTGCCCGTAAAGCCCATATTATGGCTGAGGAAGCCCCAGGGAAATTCCCTGATTTAGAGAACTATGAATCCGTAGTTTTTTAACAGGACTCACCCCTACTAAGCACGCACCATACAGGCGAAGCAGAGGACGTGCAACAACGCTGCTGCTTTCCTGCTTTGCCTTGGTGTTGGTTAATGAGGGAAAACGAGCGTCTTTTGTTGTGATATCAGGATCGATATGGTACGATGGATACCATGCAAAAAACGCACGATACCTGTATTATCGCCTGTGGGACCCTTAAACCGGAACTTGAGGCAGTGATGCAAAAGCGACACTGTGATTATCCTGTGATCTGGATCGATGCGGGAAAACATGCGTGGTCTGATAAACTGCACACCTTGGTTCAAGAGGCCATTGACGGGGTTTCCCCTTCGTTTAAAACCATTCTGCTGCTTTTTGGATTCTGTGGGAATGCCATGGTGGACATTGAGGCCCGGAACCACCATCTGGTACTTCCCCAGGTAGCGGACTGTATCCCTCTGTTTATCGGCTCCAAAAAGGAACGGGAATCCTACGGAACACGTACCTATTTTTTTACCGAAGGGTATCTCAATTCCGGTGGCAGCATTGCTTCGGACATGCCCCGCCTTTACACGCGTTACGGAGAAGAGCAGGCTCACTTCATTTTACAGGAAATGCTGGGCCACTACCGGGATCTTGCGGTGATCGATACGGGAACCTTTGATGTGGCGAAAGTAACCGTTCAGGTCGAGGACTTGGCGAAGCACGTGGCTATTCCCGTTAAGGTTATCCCCGGCAATCTGCGGATGATCCACGCACTGTTGGCCGGTTCCTGGCAGGATGAGCTGTTTCTGCAGGTACAACCGGGCGGAAAAATCACCTTCGAAGACGCCTTAGCATCAAGCAGCTAGGGGAAGCAGGTTTGCCAGTATCTATAGCGGCGAAAAAGAAAAATGTATGAAAAAGTATTGACAACGATGAAAAAATGTATAATCTTATTATATTTGGAGGTTGATGATGAAGAAATTTCTTATGTTAATTTGTCTTTTGTGCTCTGTTTCCATGGTTTTCGCTCAGACGGTTGAACCTGACGAGAATACCGTTATCCCCCCATTCATTATTCATAATGAACATTACTTTTCATTTTATGACTATCATTTATACGATGGGACTCTTTTAAAAATGAGAGAGGTCCGTTCTTTGCTCAGAACGGTTCCTGAAAATGAAACATTAATGAAACAGGAATTGGGTATAAGAATAGCTAATTATTCTTTTGCCGCAATAGCCTTTGCATCATTGATAACGGGAACTGTTTATTATAACCACGATGAATGGGAAAATTCTAAAACAGTTACGAATATTGCACTTATAACTGGCTTGTGCGGGTTTTTAGGGGAACTTTTCGCCTATCAAATGTGGGAAGACAAATTTGAAAGAGCAGTAAATAATTATAATTTACATATCATGGGAATACCAATACCCGTGTATAAAAAATAACACCCAAAACGCCCGCCTTTTGCAGGGCTACAAACCTACCGTTTGCTTATTCGCCCTGCAAAACCGTCGTAAACAGCCGGAACATTTAACCCAGTGCGGGTTCGTTTTAGCGTACGTTTTTACTATCTACCTAACCGTTACTTCACCCAATCCTTCATCTTCCATGACAATACTTGTACTTCTTACCACTCCCGCAGGGACAGGGGTCGTTTCGACCTACTTTGGGTTGGGAACGAATCACCGTAACCGCTCTTGACTGTTCCCGGAGAGGAGTGTTTCCAGGACGTTTCGCCTCAGCAAAGGCTCCATGGCTGCCGTGGCTTGCAGACTGGGCTGCTATTATAGACCGACTTTTGATTTCCCGGTCTCCTGGCTGCGCAGAAACCTGAATCCGTACCAGGTGCAAGCGAGAAGCAATGTCTTCCCGGATCTGGTCGATCATGGTGTCGAAAATCTGGAACCCTTCAACCTTATATTCGGTCAAAGGGTTTTTCTGGGCATAGCTGCGCAAATACACCGCTTCTCTCAGGGCCTCCATGTTTTCCAGGTGGTCAAGCCATTTGCGATCCACCGCTTGGAGGTACTGCGCCCGGATAAAGGCGTTCAGGTTAGCCTCCCCAATGAGGGCTTCTTTGTCAGCTATATCCTGTTCCAATGCCTCAATGATCTGGCGCTCAAGCTGGTCAAATTTTTCCACTCCGCTGCCTTGGTCAAAAGACAAAGGATACGCGAATTTGGTTTTGAGGTACTCACTTAAGTCCTTACTCGCCATTCCCGGCTCTTTACGGTAGGCGTTCTTGCAGGTCTCGACTGCAGCGCCTACCATGTCCTGAGTGGCATCGTTTACTCGCTTTTTGAGTCCCTGATCCGCCAAGATGGCGTCCCGCTGTTCATAGATGAATTTTCGCTGCTGATTGAGTACATCATCGTATTCCAAAAGATGCTTGCGGATCTCAAAGTTCCGCTCTTCTACCTTTTTCTGAGCCTTTTCAATACTCTTGTTGAGCCACGGATGAAAGATAGGCTCTCCCGGTTCCATGCCAATCTTTGCCATGATGTTCTTGATGTTATCCCCCCCAAAGAGACGCATCAGATCATCATCCATGGAAATGAAGAATTTTGAACGGCCTGGATCCCCCTGCCTGCCTGAACGTCCACGGAGCTGATTGTCGATCCGCCGGCTCTCATGCCGCTCAGTACCGATCACGTACAAGCCCCCTAAATTCTTGACTTCCTGATAATTCTTTTTCCAGTTCGCATATTCCTCCTGATAGATCTCCTGGTATTTTTCCGGACTTGCCGTAGTACCAGCCCGTTTACGAGCCTGGTGTTCAGGATTCCCCCCCAGTTTGATATCAGTACCCCGGCCTGCCATGTTTGTGGCAATGGTAACCGCTCCCTTTGCCCCGGCTTCGGCAATGATCACCGCTTCCCGGGCGTGGTTCTTGGCATTGAGCACTTCATGGCGCACTCCCCGCCGGGTGAGCATCGCGGAAATAACTTCGGACTTTTCAATGGAAACCGTCCCTACCAGGATAGGCTGTCCTGTTTTGTAGATCTTGGCAATCTCATCGCAGAGGGCATCCATTTTTTCCTTTTCGTTCAGGTAGACCAGATCATGCTCATCGTCCCGGACAACCGGTAGGTTCGTGGGGATCACGACCACCTCCAAGTTGTAAATTTTACTGAATTCCACCGCCTCGGTGTCTGCAGTACCGGTCATGCCGGAGATTTTGGTGTAAAGCCTAAAGTAGTTCTGGAAGGTGATGGTTGCCAAGGTCCGGTTCCGCTGGGCGATCTTGATCCGTTCCTTGGCTTCAATAGCCTGATGCAACCCGTCGGAATAACGGCGGCCATGGAGAATCCGGCCGGTAAACTCATCCACAATCTGCACATGCCCGTCTTGTACCACATAATCCACATCCAGATGAAAGAGCTTATGGGCCCGCAAGGCCTGGGTAAAATAATGAATATACTCGAAATTCTCCTCATCCACGATGGCCCCTTTGATGAGGTTCCGTTTTTGCAGGATCTCTTCGATTTTGGCTAACCCTGCATTACTAAAAGAGATGTTCTTGTTCTTTTCGTTGAGCTTATAGTCTCCCACCACCTCTTCGCCCTGGGTCTCGTCGGGGTATTCCCCATTCTCCTTCTTGTGAACCTCCTCAAGGGATCCGAGGAGCCGTTCCACCTCGGCAAACTTGAAGGTATCATCCTCAGCCGCACCGGAGATGATAAGCGGGGTACGGGCCTCGTCAATGAGGATGGAGTCGATTTCATCCACGATACAGAAATGGTGACCCCGCTGTACCCGGTTTGCCAGATCCCAGCACATGTTGTCCCGCAGATAATCAAACCCAAACTCGTTGTTTGTCCCATAGGTAATGTCACAGTTGTAGTTTTCTTTACGCCGGACATTATCCATGTCCGAAAGGATAGTTCCCACGGTGAGTCCTAAGTACCCAAAAATTGGCCGCATCCATTCCGCGTCCCTGCCTGCCAGGTAGTCGTTTACCGTTACGACATGGATCCCGTTACCGGGGATGGCGTTCAAATAAGCCGCGGCAACGCTCATCAGGGTTTTACCTTCCCCGGTTTTCATTTCCACGATTTTACCCTGGTGGAGTACAATAGAACCCAGAACCTGCACATCATAGGGCCGTTCCCCTAGGTTCCTGCGGGCTGCTTCCCGGGACAGGGCAAAAGCCTCGGGGAGCAGGGCATCCAGGCTTTCTCCGTCAGCATAGCGGTTTCTAAATTGGCTGGTCATGCGGGGGAATTCTTCCGGGGGAAGCCTCACCGCCCAGGCTTCTTTCTCATTGACTCGGTGTAATATAGGCAACAGTACCTTGAGGTCTCGTTCATGTTGGGAACCGAATAGAGCTTTGATGAAATTTTCAAGCATAGATTACTGTAACGTGTAAACTTCCCCATTGACAAGTCCGCGAACATCCACCGCATCCGTGCCCTAGAAGTAGGAATCAGAAACCGGCTCCTCTGGAGCATCTTCGAGATTGGCTTCAAGGATACCCAAGAGATAAGCCTGGTTAAAGAAGGCCGCCACTTTATCCGCCACGCTGCGGGTAAAATAAGTGGTAATCTGCAGGGACATCCGAGACCCATCTGCAGAGGGCGTGATGGTATCCGGGGCTTCTCGCTGTACCACGGTAAAATAGGGGCTGTTTTCCTTGAACCGGTACCCCAAGTCCATCCGGGGATACGAGCGGGCATTCACAGAAAAAGCAAACTGCCCCCATTCAGCCCGGGCTTGGGTGGTTCCGTAGGCGGTCCGGGATTTTGATGCTTTGGTATTGAGATTCCGGGCCTCAAAATCGGTATGATACCGCTGCACCGCGGCGATGAACTGCTCTCTCCCGGCTTGATCCCAATACTGCCGGTAGATAACCGTTTGGTATCGAAACTCAAGGGAAACCGTATCATCCCGGGGATTAAAGCTCACCGAAACATCCTTGGTATCCAAGGTGGAGGAGAACAGGGGATCAAAGGCAATCCCCACCGAACCCAGAGGAATCGGATCCACATCGGCGATCAGCGCACTCTTGGGTGGCTTCTGGCTTACGCAGGATACCCCGCACAACATCAGGACTAAGCAATACGCTATCCTTTTCATCACTTGTATCATCATACTTAGTATCATATCACAGGAAGGTACCCTAGAACCACTCCAGTATACTGATTAAGGAGGCAAGTAAGCCGTTTTATGGAAAGATTTGCACTATACCGGTGCAAAGAATTATTTGCGTTGGGTGAAATTTGTCCTCTACAATGAACTCAACACCGTGATACTAAAGGAGTTTTTATGGGTAAACTGAATATTTTGCTTATTTGCGGTTCCGGCGCATCTACCGGATTCATGGCGGCGAATATGCGGAAAGAAGCCGCAAAACAGGGGCTTGATTGGGAAATTACCGCGCGCAGCGAGGGCGAGGTAGAAAATTATGTAGATGAAGCCAATTGCATAATGGTAGGTCCCCATCTTGCCTATCTGGTTGATGAACTAATGGAACGCTACAAAAACAGGGACATCAAGATAGCACTTATGAATAAGAGCTACTATTCAACCCTGAACGGCGCGGCTGCATTAAAGCATATTCAGTCTTTATATTAAGAGGAAAATTATGGCAAGCAAAGCAATGACATGGCTTGAGGAGAGTTTCGCTCCGGCGCTCAACAAGGTGTCAAGAAACATCTGGGTTGAAACCATCAAAGATTCTATTATGCAGGTGCTTCCGCTGATCCTGGTCGGTTCGGTAGTTACGATGCTTGCTATTTTGCAGGAATTTATACCGAACTTTCCCAATATGTGGACATTTTCAAGCTATTCAATGGGGCTTATCGGATTGTTCGTCGCGTTTTTGATTCCCTTTAACTACATGGAACGGAAAAAACTGGCAAAAATGCGCATTGTTTCAGGGATGACCGGGGTGTGCCTGTTTGCGCTTATCATACGCCTTGAGGATATCACGACAGTAGACTACAGCGCCCTTGGCGCGGGTGGAATGATCGTTGCCATTGTTGTCGGCGTTATCGTGGCGCGGGTTATGAGTCTGTTTGCCAACTTTTCATTATTTTCAAAAAACAGCGCAATCCCTGATTTTGTACGTTTCTGGTTTGACGCGATAATCCCGATCGTTCTCCTCCTTGCTGTAGGCTGGGTTGTTGTGTATCTGCTTAACTTCAACCTCTTTGCATTTATTCAAAATCTGTTCCGCCCTTTGGCTTCAGTTTATGATTCTCTTGGCGGTTTTGTATTGATCTTTTTTATATGGATATTTTTATACTCTATGGGTATCAGTACCTGGGTTCTTACACCTATTACGGCACCCTTCATGTATGCGGGTATCCAGGCAAATATGGACGCGGTTGCCGCAGGGTTGCCCGCGACTCATATCTTTACTTGGGAAGTTTATGGTCTTTTGGCTTTAGGGGGACTAGGATCAACCTTGCCCCTTGTTATTAGGCTGGTATTTTCAAAATCAATGCGGCTTAAATCATTGGGACTCGCGTCGCTTGCTCCCAGCATACTCAATATTAACGAGCCAGTTGTTTTCGGCTGTATTGCATGGAATCCCATTATGATGGTTGGCATCTGGATTCAGGGGATTGCCATTCCCTTTCTTACCTATATCAGTATAAGGACCGGGCTTGTTAAGCTTCCCCAGTCGGTATTTGGATTATGGTATTGCCCCGGCCCTGTTTCTTCCGGTATTGTTAGCGGTCTATCGGGAGTTATCCTGTTTGCAGTACTCTTTGCCGTAAGCTGGATGCTCTGGTGGCCCTTCTTTAA
>JAISBK010000012.1 GCA_031266255.1 Treponema sp. | reverse complement strand
CATCAAAGGCCGGGTGATTAACCAGAGTAATAATGTGACCGAGACCAACGCGGCCACCGGACAAATCACCGTCAATATCGATAAACTCAACGGCCATGTGGAAAACCAGGCCGTCAAGGTCTCCCAGTCTTCTTCGGCCATTGAGGAACTGTTGTCCAATATCCAGTCCGTTACCCAAACCCTCATCAAAAATGCCAATAATATGAAACAACTGATGGAAGCATCTGAAGTAGGCCGCACCAGTTTGCAGGACGTGGCTGCGGATATTCAGGAAATCGCCCATGAATCCCAAGGGCTTTTGGAAATCAACGCCCTAATGGAAAACATCGCCAGCCAGACCAATCTCTTGTCCATGAACGCGGCGATTGAGGCGGCTCATGCAGGGGAAGCGGGCAAGGGCTTTGCGGTGGTTGCCGATGAGATCCGCAAACTCGCCGAGAGTTCCAGTGAACAATCTAAGACCATCAGCACGGTACTCAAAAAGATAAAAAGTTCGATAGACAAGATAACGGCTTCTACGAATAAGGTGCTGGGTAAATTCGAAGCCATTGACCAGGGCGTTAAACTGGTATCGGATCAGGAAACCACGATCCGCAGTGCCATGGAGGAGCAGGGAACTGGGAGCAAACAGATACTGGAGGTCGTGAGCCAGCTTAACGATATTACCCAGAAGGTAAAGGGGGAATCTGCGGGGATGCTCCATGAAAGCGGCAAGGTGATACAGGAGGGCAAACATCTGGAACAGGTAACACACGAACTTACCAACGGGGTCAATGAAATGGTGATCAGCGTGGAGCAGATCAACGTAGCGGTAAATCGGGTGAATGAATTAAGCGGCCAAAACCAGAACAACATAAACATTCTGGTTGAGGCTGTTTCCCGCTTCAAAGTTGAGTAAGAATACATGAACATGATACGGGTGGCGGGCTTATTCCTGTTAGGTCTTTTGGTACAGATACCGGTTGCAGCGCAGGAGACTTCCCCCGGCACTTCGGTGCCTGACGCGCTGAGAAGACCCCAACGGGGAGAAGCCCCCCGGTATCCCAAGGACACGGTTATCGGTACTTTGGGCCGCGGAGCAGCGGCAGAAGAGGCCTATACCTTGGCCAGGGCAGTGCTGACCGCGCTGCTCAGGGGAAATCAGGATGCCCTGGTGCTCCAGGAACTCGATCCCCAGATGATACTTGATTACCTTACCGCCCTGGAACCCATTAAGCCGCAAAAATTCAGGATCGGCGGCGGCCGGGAGGAACCAGATGGAAGCACTTCTTTTCTGATCCGTTTTGTGGGCCGGGAACAGTGGATAAGCGGGGAATTGTACCTTAACCCGGAAGATACCCAATGGAAGGTTGAGGAGCTTATTCTGGAAGAACCCCAGGACATCCAAGAGAAAACCGAAACGTATCCCTTTGACTATTCCCCCTATGAACGCCTTTATTAACCCGCACGAGGCAGCGTAGAACGGATCACCACCTGCAACTTTGAGTATAAAATACTTGACATGATTGCGGTAAATAGTAGTATACTACTCCTACCAATCTTAGAAGAGATTGCACGTCTTTCTTTTTTTCTTTATTTAGGGAGAAAATTAGTATGATTATTCCCACCCACCCCATAACGGGTAGATTCGGATTTCTTGTCCGACGTCTTGCGCGTGCAACGGTGCTCGCGTGTGTGGCTGTGTTTGCCTGTGGTATCTTTCTGGCCGCTTGTGAAAACTCCTCGTTGTTTTCTTACCAGGCTGGGGATTCGCCAACGGATTCGGGTTTGGATTCGGGTTCGGGTTTGGATCTGAACAGACCGCTTGAAGCAGGTATGGGACGGCTTACGGTGAACCTAAGGCTTGAAGGAGACTCATCCGTACCAACCTCACAGGCCGCTTTCCGAACCGTGTATCCTCAATCAATGGAGATTTCCCGGTTTGAGCTGAGTGTTTCCGCAACCAGCGGCGGTGCTTCCTATCTTCCCAAAACCATTACCTCAGGTGGTTATGCTGACCTGGTCCCAGGGAAATACGACATTACGGTTACGGCCTTTAAGGGTTCTGTGGAGATTGCCGAGGGAACCAAGCCCGGCGTTATCATAAACGAGAGCCTGCAGACCCCGGTGAGTATCATCCTGGGGCCTAAGGCCGATGCCGGAAACGGCACCTTAGAATATGACCTTACCATTCCTGAGAACATCCCCGATCCCATCCTGTCTATTACCACCCTTACTGGAGGGGCGATAAGCGGCGGGACGATTCTCCTGACTCCGGGTGAAAGAAACCATAATAGCCTGAACCTTCCATCGGGATATTACAAGGCCCAGCTCGTGTTAAACTGGGGTTCCACGGTGGCGGGGTTCAACAACGAATTCGTCCATATCTATAGCGGGTTGACCAGCGTCCTATCTCGGACGTTTACGGCTTTTACGCCGCAGACGGTAAAAGCGTATGACCTGACCAGCTTCTTCCCTGCGCCGATAATCGGGGTGGACCCGGTTGTTACGTTTGAAGGGGCCCAGTACGACGGGGTCATCCAATGGAAAGCCAACGGGATGGACCACAACGGCCCGTTTGAGGGGAATACGGTGTACACCGCGGAGATCACCTTGGTCCCGGACATAGCCTATACCTTTAAGGGGGTAGGGGCGAATGTGTTCTTCCATAACGGGATGATAAGCGAAACCAACAAGGCAGACAGCGGGGTGCTTACGATAGTCTTTCCTCAGGCCCTTGCGACGGTAACCGCAGGCAAGGTGCTAGACATCGTGTTTAACTATGAACAGGTAAAGTTAGACATATCCGGGAGCGACGGGGTGAACGCCATCTACCAGAGCGTCGATCCGAAGACCCTGAGCCTGACGGTAAATGGCGATTATCAGGATATGAGCTGGTACGTAGACGGAAGTAAGGAGTTCATAACGACGAATCCCCTATACCTGGAAGCAGCGAAGTACATTATAGGTCCCCATATCGTAACCTTTAACGGGTCCAAAGAGGGGATCCCTTTTTCCCAGCAGGTGGACTTCATCGTGGCCGATAGCGTCATAAGCCTGGATAACCTGGACGCTGGGGCCGAGGCCTTTAGCCAGGAGGATTTTACCCTGACCGGAACCGGGAGCAAATCCATAAGCATTGCTACGGGTTATAGCAACCCTCGTTGGTTTGTTGACGGAACCCAGGAGGGAACGGCAGACACGATTACCATAAACACAACGGATTACAGCGTGGGGAGCCACAAGCTGAGCCTGCTCATCGACAAAGACGGTAGTACCTGGTCAAAGGAGATCACCTTTACCATAATCAAGGATTTTACCCTGACCGGAACCGAGATCCAAACCATAAGCAGCAGCGGTTTGGGGTATACCAAACCTCGCTGGAAGGTGGACGCTGATGGGACCGAGAAGGGAGGAACCGAGATTACCATAAAAGCAGCGGATTACAGCGTGGGGAGTCACACCCTGTTCCTGAAAGACGCCAATGGTTCCTGGCCAACTAATGGGCTCCTCACGTTTACCATAATCAAGGATTTTATCCTGACCGGAACCGAGAGTAAAACCATAAGCATTAAGTCGGAGTATACTGGTAGCTGGAGTGTGGACGAGGGGACCCCGCAGGGAGGAACCACGATTACCATAAACGCAGCGGATTACACCAGTACAGGGAACCACACCCTGGCCCTGAGCATCACCAAAGACGGTAGTACCTGGTCAAAGGAGAGCAAGTTTACCATAATCAAGGATTTTACCCTGATCGAAGGTGAGAGCCAACTCATAAAGATCAGCGGTTCGGGGTATACCAACCCCCCCAACTGGATTGTGGGCGATATCCAGAAGGGAACAGGACCCGAGATTACCATAAACGCAGCGGATTACAGCGTAGGGGACCACACCCTGCTCCTGAACATCGGCGAAGACGGTAGACCTCCGCAAAGACAGATATCGTTTACCATTTTCAAGGATTTTACCCTGTTCGGAACCGAGAGCCAAACCATAAGCAGTTCAGGGTATATCGACCCAAGCTGGACCGTGGATACGGATGAACTGGATCCGGCAACCATTACCATAGCCGCAGCGGATTACGACGTTGGGGAACATACCCTGCTCCTGAAAGAAAGCGATAATTCCTCGTCAAAGGCGATCACGTTTAGTATTTTCAAGGATTTTGAACTGACCGGAACCGAGAGCAAAACCATAAGCATCAGCGGTTCGGAGTATACCAATCCCATTTGGAAGGTGGACGGGAACCAGGTGGGAACGGGAACCACGATTGACATAGGAGCAGAGGATTACGACGATGGGGAATACACCCTGACCCTGAGCTACGGTAGTTCCTTGTCAAAGGCGATCAAGTTTACTGTAGATTAAAACCCTTTAGGGCGGGACTCCTTGAATAGTTTGGGGAGTCTCCTCTCTAAGAGCCGGTTCATCAACAAAAACAGTAAGGCCTGGTCAAAGGAGATCAGGTTTACCATTACCAATTATAGGAAGAAAGGCATGAAGACAAAGACACTTTATACCCTTGGGATAGCGGCACTGCTGTTTGCTTTGGCCGCGTGTACCGATCTTACCGGGCCGGAGCAAGACGCATTTTCCGGGGAACCTATACCCCCGGGCATGGGCCAGGCCCATATACGGCTGGGCCTACTGAATGCCCGTACCGCTATGCCAAGTCTTGAGGGTCTCTTTTTTACCCTGGACTTTACCGTCGGGTCGACAATAGTTTCGAAGGACCTGGATGGCGGCCGAACCCTTACCGTGGCCCTGGAACCTGGGGACTGGGAACTGGAGGTCAAGGGCTATACCGACGACGGCAAGGACAGGCTCGTGGTACAGGGGCAGAGTAGCATTTCCATCACTGCGGGAATTTCCTCACAAGTTGTTGTGGACCTGAAGCCGGACTTTAGTTCAGGCGGTACAGGAACCCTGTTCTACAACGTCAGCTTCCCAGAAAGCCGGGCCTTTTTGAGCCTGTACTCCCTGGGTGCTCAGGAAACCTACCGGGAAACTGCTATTTCTGCAAGCAGTGCGGGGACCCTTGACAATCTTCCCGCAGGGACCTACCAGGCCTTTATAGACCTCTACGACGGCACGAACAATCAAGCCGCGGTATGGACCGGGGTGGTGCATATTTACGACGGCTCTACCACCTCTTTGACCCAAATATTCACCGCCGCCAATTTTACCGCCTGCCCACCAGAGGTCGGGAAAGGTGAAAAGACCTTGGCGGAAAAACTGGAGGATGCCCTTGATTCCCCTGCGGGTTCCTATACCATAGTCCTGGACGGTACGGAGACCGACCTTAGCTCCTTTACGCCCAAATCCCTGAATGTAACGGACGCCAAGAACATCACCCTTACTCTCAAGGGCAATGGCCAGACGGTCAGTCTGGGCCCCGACGGGGACAACGGGAGCCTCTTAACCCTGGGCGCCGAGTCCGGAACCCTTACCCTGATATTGCAGGACATAACCCTCCAAGGGAAAGACGACAACAACGCTCCCCTGGTGCAGGTGAACAGCGGGGCAACTCTGGAGATGAAGGCCGGTTCCCTCATTACCGGGAATACCTCCTCCACCAACGGCGGCGGAGTGTATGTTAGCGGCGGCGCCTTGACCATGAGTGGCGGCGCGGTGAGCGGCAATAGGACCACCTTTTCCAGCACCGGTACTAACGGTGGCGGCGGGGTGTTTATTAATGGCGGACAATTTACCATGAACGGCGGCAAGGTTAGCGACAATACTAATAACAGTACCTCCGTTGTTGTCCGAGCAGGCGGGGTGTTTATCACAGGTGGAACCTTTACCATGAACGGTGGCACAATCAGCGGCAATACCGCTTCCGGCACCGGCGTTCACGGCGGCGGGGTGCACGTTACCACTAGCGGAACCTTTACCATGAACGGCGGTGCAATCAGCGATAATACCGCTTCCGGTTCCACCGCTACCGATTCCCTTGGCGGCGGAGTGTATGTTTCCAGTGCTGGAACCTTTACCATGAACAACGGCGCAATCAGCGGCAATAACACCACCAACGGCCGTGGCGGCGGGGTGTTTATCAATGGTGGCTTTACCATGACCGGCGGCGTTATTTACGGTTCGGGGGCAGGAGACGGCAAGGCAAATACTGCCAACTCCGATTCTAACTCCGGCGCGGCGCTTTACAAAGGTAGTGGTAGCACAGTACCTGACGGTTTGAATACAACGGACGAGACCATCGGGACCCCATAACCAGCTTTGGGGGGACTCCCGGAATGGAGTCTCCCCTTATAACAAGCAGCGGATTATCGCAAGGGGGCCACACCCTGAGCCTGTTCATTACCAATTATAGGAAGAAAGGCATGAAGTCAAAGATATGTTTAATCTTAGGGATGGCGGCACTGATGGTTGCCCTGGCCGCGTGTACCGATCTTACCGGGCCGGAGCAAGACGCATTTTCCGGGGAACCCATACCCCCGGGCATGGGCCAGGCCCATATACGGCTGGGCCAACTGAACGCCCGTACCGCTATGCCAAGTCTTGATGGTCTCTATTTTACCTTGGTCTTTACCGCAGATGGAAAGGATACGGTGAGCGCGGAGTTGATCAACGGCCTGACCCTTACGGTGGCCCTGGAATCCGGGGACTGGGAACTGGAGGTCACGGGCTATAGCGGCCATACCGAAAATAACCTAGGCAGCCTCGTGGTACGGGGGACTAGTAGTGTTTCCATTACTGCGGGAATTTCCTCACCTGTTGTTGTGGACCTGAAGCCGGACTTTAGTTCAGGCGGTACGGGAACCCTGTCCTATAGCATCATGTTCCCGGACACCGTAAGCCTGGCCGTTTTGACCTTGTACTCCCTAGACCCTTTAGGAACCAGCAAGAAAAGTGATCTTTTAGAAAACGCCGAGGTGAGCGGCGGGGTGACAACTGCCAAGACCATTACCGATCTTTCCACCGGGTCCTACCAGGCCTTTATAGACCTCTACGACAGCACGAACAAGCAAGCCACGGTATGGACCGGAGTGGTGCATATTTACGACGGCTCTGACACCCCTTTAGCCCAAACATTTAACGCCGCCAATTTCACCCGTCCCCTGGTAGTTGGGGCAAGCGAAAAAACCCTGGCGGGCAAACTGGACGCGATCCTTGGTAATGAAGAATACCCCTCAGGGTCCTACGACATAATCCTCAACGATACGGAGACCACCTCTGCGCCCAAAATCCTGAACCTGACGGGAGACAGGGACATTACCCTTACCATCAAGGGTAACGGCAATACGGTCGGTCTGGACCCCGAAGGGAGCAACGGGAACCTCTTAACCCTGGGCGCCGAGTCCGGCTCAAACCTTATCCTGATATTGGAGGACATAACCCTCCAAGGGAAAGACAACAACACCGCTTCTCTGGTGCAGGTGAAAGACGGGGGAACCCTGGAACTGAAAGACGGCTCCGTTCTTACCGGGAATACCACTACTTCCGGTAACGGCGGCGGGGTGTCTATCGCTGCCGGCGGCACCTTGACCATGAGCGGAGGCGAGATTAGTGGCAATACCGCTTCCAACGGCAGTGCTCATGGTGGCGGGGTATATGTCGCTAAAGACGGAAAATTTACCATGAGCGACGGCGTGATTAGCGGAAATACAACCCCCACAACCGGCTCCGGCGGCAACAGAGGTGGCGGCGGGGTGTTTGTCGATGGCGGCGGCACCTTTGACATGAGCGGCGGCGAGGTCAGCGGTAATACCTCCAGCTACGACGGTGGCGGGGTGTTTGTCTACGGTAGTGGTGGAAAATTTACCATGACCGGGGGCACGATCAGCGACAATAGAGCCACCTACGGCGGCGGGGTGTATGCCAGTGCTGGTGGAGAATTTAAGATGAGCGGAGGCGTTATTTACGGTTCGGGGGCAGGAGAGGACAAGGCAAATACTGGCAACGGCGCTGCGTTTTACAAAAACGGTGGTGGCATTTCCTCGTATGGTACGACTAACAATACCATCGGGACCCCATAAGCAGGGCAGGCTGGATGCAAGGGAGCCTTGGGCGCCGGGATCACCCTATTACCGGTTTACCATTACCAATTAACTGGAGGAAAAGCATGAAGACAAAGATACGTTATACCTTGGGGATAGGGGCCCTGATGCTTGCCATGGTTGCGTGTACCGATCTTACCGAGCCTGGGGAGCTTCCCGGGGAACCCATACCCTCGGGCATGGGCCAGGCCCATATACGGCTGGGCCTACTGAACGCCCGTACCGCTCTTCCAAGTCTTGATGGTCTCTATTTTACCCTGGACTTTACCGGGCCGAAAACGGTTCCGACGATGACCCTGGACAAAGCCCTGACCCTTACGGTGGCCCTGGAATCCGGGGACTGGGAACTGGAGGTCAAGGGCTATAGCGGCCATACCGAAAATAACCTAGGTAGCCTCGTGGTACGGGGGACTAGTAGCGTTTCCATTACTGCGGGAATTTCCTCACCTGTTGCGGTGTACCAGACGCCGGACTTTAGTTCAGGCGGTACGGGAACCCTGAGCTATAACGTCAGCTTCCCGAAAAGCCGGGCCTTTTTGAGCCTGCACCCCCTGTCTGCTCAGGGAACCGGCCAGGAAATTAATATTTCAGACAGCGCCAAGGGGAGCATTACCGCTCTTTCCGCAGGAACCTACCAGGCCTTTATAGACCTCTACGACAGCACGAACAATCAAGCCACGATATGGACCGGGGTGGTGCATATTTACGACGGATCTACCACCCTTTTAGACCAAGAATTTGAGGCCGCTAATTTTGCCGCCTGCCCACCGGTAGTAGGGAAGAACAAAGCCACCCTGGCGGAAAAACTGGAGGATGCCCTTGCTTCCGAGTCAGGGTCCCATACCATAAACCTGGACGGCACGGAGACTGTGGGATCCCTACTTCCCTTCAACGTAACGGGGGGCAAGGACATTACCCTTACCATCCGGGGCAACGGCCAAACGGTCAGCCTGGACAGCAACGGGAGCATCTTAACCCTGGGCGCCGATTCCAGTTCAAGCCTTACCCTGATATTGCAGGACATAACCCTCGAAGGGAAAGACGGCAACAACGCTCCCGTGGTGCAGGTGAACAGCGGGGCAACCCTGGAGCTGGAGGAAGGTTTCCTCCTTACTGGGAATACCTCCTCCACCGACGGCGGCGGGATGGTTGTCAGCGGTGGAACCGTGACTATGAATGGCGGCAAGATTAACGGCAATAAAACCTCCGACTCCAAGAACGGCGGCGCGGTGGTTGTCGAAAGTGGAGAATTTACCATGATTGGTGGTGAGATTAGCGGCAATACCGCTTCTGGCGGCAGTGCTCACGGCGGCGGGGTGTATGTCGCCAGTGGTGGAAAATTTACCCTGAGTGGCGATGGCAAGATTACCGGTAATTCCACCTCCACATCCGGCGACAGTGGCACTAAAGGTGGTGGCGGGGTGTTTATCAATGGTGGGACCTTTGATATGAGCGGCGGTGAGGTCAGCGGCAATTCCGCTGGATGGGACGGCGGCGGGGTGTTTGTCTTCGGTAATACTGGAAAATTTACCATGAGCGGCGGCACGATCAGCGGCAATTCCGCCAAATTCGGCGGCGGGGTGTATGTCAACGGCGGTGGAACCGTGGAGATGACCGGCGGCGTTATTTACGGTTCGGGGGCAGGAGACGGCAATGCAAATACTGCCTCATCCAGTGGCCCAGCGCTTTACAAATCCAATGGCACTTTCACGGACAGCAGCGGCACTTCCTGGGTTACGACTGACTTGACCATCGGGACCCCATAAGCAGAGCAGGCCGGATTCTGGAGCCGTTGGCGCTAGGAGCATCCTGCTATGGGAAGATTCGGAGAATCCGTTGCAGGTTTACCATTACCAATTAACTGGAGGAAAAGCATGAAGACAACGAAACGTTTAATCTTAGAGATAGCGGCCCTGATGGTTGCCCTGGCCGCATGTACCGATCTTACCGAGCCTGGGGAGCTTTCCGGGGAACCCATACCCCAGGGCATGGGCCAGGCCCATATACGGCTGGGCCTACTGAATGCCCGTACCGCTCTTCCAAGTCTTGATGGTCTCTATTTTACCCTGGACTTTACTGCAGATGGAAAGGATACGGTGAGCGCGGAGTTGAACAACGGCCTGACCCTTACGGTGGCCCTGGAATCCGGGGACTGGGAACTGGAGGTCAAGGGCTATAGGGACAGTAGCAGCAACATGGACAGCCCCATGTTAAAGGGGGAGAGCAGCATTACGGTTACTGCGGGAATTTCCTCACCTGTTGCGGTGTACCTGACGCCGGACTTTAGTTCAGGCGGTACAGGAACCCTGTCCTATAGCGTCACGTTCCCGAACACCGTAAGCCGGGCCTTTTTGGTCCTGTACCCCCTAGCCGATCCAGGAACCCTCCATCAAATTGATATGTTAGGGACCGACACGGAGACGACCGCCGAGGTGGAGACCGACACGGTGACGACTGCCGAAGGGACGACCGCCACGATGACCATTAAGGGTCTGCCCGTCGGGTCCTTCCAGGCCTTTATAGACCTCTATGACCGTACGAACAATCAAGCCACGGTATGGACCGGGGTGGTGCATATTTATGACGGTTCTACCACACCTTTAGCCCAAACAGTTACCCCCGCCAATTTTGCCGCCTCCAACCCCCTGGAGGACAAACTGGAGGCAGTCCTTGCTTACCCCTCAGGGTCCTATATCATATTCATGGACGGCACGGAGACCGTGGGACCCCTACCTCCCCTGACCATAACAGACGGTAAGGACATTACCCTTACCCTCAAGGGCAACGGCCAGACGGTCAGCCTGGGCAGCAATGGGAGCCTCTTAACCCTGGGCGCGGATACTGACTCAAGCCTTACCCTGATATTGGAGGACATAACGCTCGAAGGGACAGGCGGCAACAACGTTTCCCTGGTACAGGTGAACAGCGGGGGAAACCTGGATCTGAAGGCCGGTTCCGTTCTTACCGGGAATACCTCCACCGGCAACGGCGGCGGGGTGTCTGTTGCCGGTGGAGGTACTTTGACCATGAGCGGCGGCGAGATTAGCGGCAATAAAGCCTCCAGCACCTCCAGCAAGGGCGGTGGGGTGTATGTTGCCAATGGTGGAAAATTTATTATGAACGACGGCGCGATCAGCGGGAATTCCACCCCAACCTCTGGTTCCGGTAGCGACAAAGGTGGCGGCGGGGTGTATGTCGCCGGTGGTGGAGAATTTACCATGAATGGCGGCGAAGTCAGCGGCAATACCTCCGGCTACGACGGCGGCGGGGTGCTTGTCCTCGGTGGTGGAACCTTTACCATGACCGGCGGCGAGATCAGCGGCAATACCGCCACATACGGCGGCGGGGTGTACAACCGTGGAACCTTTACCATGACCGGCGGCATTATTTATGGTTCGGAGGCGGAAGCCAGCAAGAGAAATACCGGAAGCAACGCGGCAGTTTACCCTTCCTCGAATTCGACCATTGATAAGAGGTAGGTGACCCCATAAACAGGGCAGGCAAGATTCAAGGAGCGCGCACTTGGAATGAGCCGCTCCCATCCAGGTGAGAGAAGCTCTCACTTTTTTCAAAAACCGTATAAAACCTTTAAAAATGACTATAACTTTTCTCCATAACGGGGTATACTGATTTCATTCTTGATGTATGTTCTCGTTATTAGTAAGGAAAAAAAGGAAAAAGGAAACCATGATCTTTAACCCTGAATACGAAGCTATGAACGAAGAGGTGCGGAGAACCCTGCAATTTGTCCGCCTCAAAAACCTGGTCGAAAAACTCTACGCTGATGTCCCGTTCTACCGAAAAAGGATGGATGAGCTTGACCTTACCCCCTTGGATATCCGCTCCTTAGATGATATTTCCAAGCTGCCTTTTACCATTAAGGATGATCTGCGGGAAACCTATCCCTACGGTCTTTTGGCCTGTCCTTTGGCGGAAATCGAAGAAATCCACATGTCCTCAGGAACCACGGGAATTCCCGTGGTAGATGCCTATACCAAAAAGGACATCGAGATCTGGGGCGAATCTATGGCCCGTACCTTGGCAGGAGCCGGGGGTACCAGAAACGACACGGTACAGAACTGTTACGGTTACGGTCTTTTCACGGGCGGAATAGGCGTGCATTACGGGGCAAAGACCTTGGGAGCCAACATCATTCCTATGTCCTCAGGGAATACCCAACGGCAGCTCATGGTGATGCAGGCTTTCGGCTCTACCATATTAACCTGTACCCCCTCGTATGCTCTTTTTATTGCTGAAGAAGCAGCAGAAGCAGGTATCGATCTCAGAAAACTTCCCCTCACCAAAGGTTGTTTTGGTGCAGAGCCTTGGAGCGAAAATATGCGCCGGGAAATCGAAAATCGTTACGGGATGAACGCCTATGACATCTATGGGTTAACCGAAATCATCGGGCCTGGGGTTGCCTTTGAATGTGAAGCCAAGGACGGACTTCACGTTAACGAAGATTTCTTCTACCCGGAAATCATCGATCCCCTTACGGGGAAAAGCCTCCCGGATGGGGAAAAAGGGGAACTGGTCTTCACCACGCTGACTAAAGAAGGTACGCCCCTGCTCCGTTACCGGACCCGGGATATTACCTTTCTCCGTCGGGAACGCTGCTCCTGTGGCCGTACCACGGTCAGGATGAGCCGGCTCTTTGGTCGTACCGATGATATGCTCATCATCCGGGGGGTCAATGTATTCCCCAGCCAAATCGAGCAGACCCTCATCGAAATTGAAGGTACTGATCCCCACTACCTCATCATCGTTACCCGGGGGCCAACCCATCTTGATGAAGTGGAACTCCAAGTAGAGGTGAACCAAGCCTTTTTCAGTGATGAAACCAAAAACCTGGAGGGACTGCGAACCAAGATCGAAACGGCGCTGAAATCAAAACTCATGATTTCAGTGAAGGTAAAATTGGTAGAGCCGAAAACCATAGAGCGTTCTATGGGTAAGTCGAAACGAGTATTGGATATGCGTGAAATATGAACCGTATACCTTTATACTTGTCAGTAAGGAGTAATCATGCAGATTAGACAAATATCGGTATTTTTAGAAAACAACGCGGGGCGGCTTGGAGAAGTTACCGGAGTCCTTGCCCGGGCAGGTATCAACATGCGGGCCATAAGCATCGCGGATACTGCGGATTTTGGTATCTTACGGCTCATTGTGGATAATAATGAAGCAGCCATGAAAGCCTTGAGTTCCGCAGGCTTTACCATCCGGGAAACCGATGTGGCTGCGATAGAAATCCAAGATACTCCGGGAAGCCTGGCCAAGGTGATGGAATTGTTCCAGCGATCCAAGGTAAACATCGAATACCTCTATGCATCCTTATCAGGGAATGCCGGGAAGGCGGTGGTTATCTTTAAACTTGAAGACCATGAAAAGGGACTGCAGCTCGTCAAAGAAAACGGCCTTTCCATGGTGGAACTATTCTAGGATCGAGCATGCTCATCAGGAGTATGCTGGTATAATCTAAGGAAACAGGCTAGATGAGGCACTATGAAAATATTAATGGCCACCACTGAGGCCGTCCCTTTTGCTAAAACCGGAGGGCTTGCCGACGCGGTTTCCGCGTTGTCCATTGCCTTAGCCCAGGAAGGGCATGAGGTTCGTATCATTATACCCCGGTATTACAGCATTAACCGGAACAACCTGCAGCATCTTGAAGGGGCCATGGGGGTTCATATAGGAGGCCGGGAGGAATGGAGCGCGGTCTATACTGCGGACCTGCCCGGTTCACCGGTAGAGAACCCGGTTTTGGTTTATTTTATCGATCACGAACAATTTTTTGGCCGGGACGGTCTGTACGGGGTTCCTTCAGAACCGGATTTTCTCGATAATCCCCGGCGGTTTACCTTTTTCTCCCGGGCTGTTTTTCAGCTGTGCCGCAAAATCGGTTGGTACCCGGAGGTCCTCCACGCCCATGATTGGCCGACCGCGTTGGTACCGGTATTCCTCAAATACGGGGAACGCACCAAGGAATTTGCAAAAACCGTCTCGATATTGACCATTCATAATCTAGGATACCAGGGAATTTATCACAAAGACAATTACTACTATTCCAATCTGGACTGGAATGTGTTTTATGAAGCAGGATTTGATGACTGGAACATGATGAACCTCCTCAAGGCAGGGATCAACACCGCGGATAAACTCAACACGGTTTCTCCCACCTATGCCGCGGAAACCCAAACCCCGGCATACGGCTTCCGTTTAGATGGGGTACTCCGTTACCGTGCGGCAGATTATCGGGGTATCCTGAACGGCATTGATACCAAGCTCTGGAATCCTAAAACCGACCGGTATATTCCCCAGACCTATCATGTCAAAGACATGAGCGGGAAGAGCAAGGCTAAAGAAGCTCTGCAAAAGGAATTTAACCTGCCCCTGGAACCGGATATGCCAGTCATCGGCATGGTGAGCCGTCTTACCGAACAAAAAGGGGTGGGAGAACTCTTTGGCCCGGCCTACGGTTCAGCCTGGTCTATTTGTCAGGATATGAATCTTCAAATGGTGCTCATCGGTTCTGGTGATCCCTGGTGTGAAAATGAAATTAAGAACCTTTCCTACCGGCTTGCCAACTTTAAGGCCCATATCGGCTACTCCGAAGCAGGAAGTCACCTGATCGAGGCGGGGAGTGATTTCTTTCTCATGCCGAGCCGTTACGAGCCTTGCGGCCTCAACCAGATGTATTCCCTGGCCTATGGAACCCTGCCCATTGTACGGAATACGGGAGGACTAGCAGACACCGTGGAGAATTTCAACCAGGATACGGGCACAGGCACGGGGTTCATGTTTAACGATCTGACCCCTGGGGCCATATACAACACCGTAGGCTGGGCAGTTTGGGCGTACTATAACTGCCCTACGCAGATTGAAGCCATGCGCATCCTAGGGATGAATCAGAATTTTTCCTGGAAAAAATCAGCCCAGCAGTATGTTACCATGTACGAAGCGGCTTTCGACAAGGCTGCAGAGACCGGCTAAATTGTTGAGGTGGATTTGAGGCCCAGGACAAAAAAGGCCGTTCCCGAAGGAGAACGGCCTTTTTTAGGACAGGGTTACTTGTATGTTATCGCGTAGGTTCCAGAAGAGAAGGGCTGGAATCATTCCTCCATCCGCCCTCGGAAAGGCCTATCCCCTGATGTGAACCCCTATTACTGGCTTTGGGGCAAGGGGAATAATTTCCTCATGGCTCCTTTTCGGGGTAGATACGCAATTATGGGCAGAAGCAGTGGATTACGCAAGGGGTGGGTATGGCAATTGACCCATTCCCAAAGTAATACATCCTCAATCACGAGGTGTACCATGACAATTCCTAAAAGTACCAATGCCGAAATGCTGTTTCACCTCGTCAGATTTTGAAACGGGCGTACCTATGCGTGCAACTAAAGGACTGATTCCTGGTCGAATAAAACAGAGGTGATTATATGAGAGAAAGAAATCCTGCATATACCCCGTGGGCTTTTTTAGATGAGTTCCGGGGTAAAGCCTTCAGCGGCTTATGGCCCACCCTGCCTGAGATGATGCGGATTACCGTTGCCCGGTACGGAGAACGGTCCTGTTTTACCATTTATGAACCGGATCGAATCAGTCTCACCTATCGGGAGTCATTGCATATCATAAATGCGCTTGCCCGGTGGCTCCATAACCAGGGGATCCGTAAGGGAGATACGGTAGCGGTAAGCGGTAAAAACGCTCCTGAATGGACCGTGGCCTACTTAGGTATCCTCTTTGCCGGCGCCATAGTGGTTCCCATAGATTATCAGTTAAAAAAGGAGGAAATTGATTTACTTCTGAGAACCTCCCATGCCAAGATCTTCTTTGTGGATGAGGAAAAATACCCCTACTTTATGAGCAATCCCGGGTCCTTAACCAACATAGTCTCCCTCAAAAAGGGAATACATCCCTACATTTACGAATTAGATGGGCCAGAAGTGGAAATCCAGGAGGCCCAGGAAATGGATGTTGCGGCGATCCTCTTTACTTCGGGGACGACCGGGATTCCCAAGGGGGTCATGCTGACCCATCAGAACATGGTGGCGGACTGTTACCTCGCCCAGGGGAACCTCATCATACTGCATACGGATGTTTTTTACGCGCTCCTCCCGATCCACCATTCCTATACCATGCTGGCGGTACTCATAGTAGCCTTATCCACGGGCGCGGAAGTGGTCTTTGGCAAAAAAATGGTTACCAAGACGATCTTGAAAGATCTCAAGGAAGCCAAGATCACCATGTTCCTGGGGGTGCCCCTGCTTTTTAACAAGCTCCTGGCAGGGATCATGCGGGGAATCAAAGCAAAAGGGCCGGTGGTGTATGGATTCGTTTCCTTGCTTATGGGTCTTTCCGGGCTTATTAAAAAAGTCTTTAAGGTTAATCCCGGTAAGAAGCTCTTTGGATCGGTGCTGCGTCAAGCGTCCCTTTCCACCCTGCGGATATGCATCTGCGGAGGAGGGCCTCTGGCGCCTGCTGTTTTTAGGAAATACAACCAGTTGGGGCTTGATTTCATTCAAGGTTACGGCCTTACTGAAACCGCTCCTATCATCAACCTGAATCCGGTAGAACATTATAAAGAAACCAGTGTGGGTAAGATTCTTCCTCAGATGGACATGAAGATACTCAATCCGGATGAACGGGGCATTGGTGAAATCGTGGTGAAAGGCCCCATGGTGATGAAGGGGTATTACGAAATGCCGGAAGAGACCGCAGCAGCTTTTACGCCGGATGGCTACCTCAAGACCGGCGACCTGGGCTACCTGGACAGTGAACAGTATCTGTACCTCACCGGCAGGGCTAAGAATATGATCGTTACCGAAGGAGGTAAGAACGTCTATCCTGAAGAAATTGAAAATGAATTCCAGCTCTTTGAAGAAATTGAACAGATACTGGTCCGGGGTTTTGTCCTGAACAAAAAGATGAAGTCCGAAGGCATTGAGGCCTTGGTATATCCCAGCCCTGATTTTTTCAAGACCCTCCCTGATGCAGCAGGCGGGCTTATGGAACAGATCTCCGGTCGGATAAACCAGATTATCGCCGAAGTAAATCAGCGGCTGCTGCCCTATCAACGAATCAAGAAAACAACGATCCTGGATGCGCCTATGGAGATGACCACCACCAAAAAAATCAAACGCAACCATATCCCCTGCGGGGGCCAACGTGAGAGCCCGCCCCTGCGAGGGGCAACGTGAGAACTGAGTGCTTTGAGAATAAGGTTTACGTCCCTTCGTTCCTGTTTCACGTGTTGACTGATGGGAAATATGGGGATAGCGGCGGCATGCTCCGCTTCATCCTAACGCCAGTGAAGGTTGGATGATTACACCGGCGTTTAGTACTCGCCCCCTATTCGGGTATTTCAAACACCCCTTCCAGGATATTTTTTGGCTGATAGGGAAACCGGGGGATGTCGGCGATGCTCGTAACCCCAGAAAGGACCAGCACGGTTTCGATTTCCGCTTCAACCCCCGCAACAATGTCCGTATCCATCCGATCGCCGATGATGGCGGTATCCTCCCGCCGGCTGTTAAGCCGTCGCAAGCCGTGGCGCATCATCAAGGGGTTGGGTTTGCCTACAAAGTAGGCTTTGGTTTCGGTGGCTAGCTCAATGGGCGCTACCAGGGAACCGCAGGCCGGGACAATGCCCCCTTCTGTAGGGCCCGTCAGATCCGGATTAGTACCAATAAGCCTGGCTCCGTTGGTAATCAAGCGGACCGCCCGTTCCAAGGCTTCAAGGCTATAGCCCCGACCTTCGCCCACTACCACATAATCAGGATTGACGTTGTTCATGGTGAAACCTACATCGTAGAGGGCCTGAATAAGCCCAGGTTCACCAATAACATATACCGAACCTCCTGGACGTTGGGAGGCTAGAAAGCCTGCAGTGGCCAAGGCGCTGGTATAGAAATGTTCCGGGTCAACCATGATCCCCAAGCGGGCCAGCTTTTGAGATAGTTCCAGGGGAGAACGTTCGCTTGAATTAGTTAAGAAGATAAATGCCTTGTTATTGTGGGAGAGCCATTCCACGAATTCCAAGGCTCCTTGCAGTAAACGATTCCCGTGGTAAATAACCCCGTCCATGTCAATAATAAAGGCCACTTTAGACCGGATATGGGCTAGATCTTTCATACTTTTCCTCTTTACTTAATATAGTAGAATAGATATCCCCCTCGATCAATAGGTGATCGGGATATACACGATGTACTCTTGGCAGAATAAATCCGGCCTGATATGCTGTATCCAACAAGAAAAACCCACCCAAAAGGAGCAGGAGCATGGATGGAAAGGTTATGGCGGTCTGTATCAGCCATGTCCGCGGGGTAAAGAAACAGGAAGTTCCAGGACGGATCCCCATTGTTGCCGGCTATGGTATAGAAGGGGATGCTCACGGGGGTAATTGGCACCGGCAGATAAGCCTTTTATCCTATGAAAAAATAGCGGAATTTAAGCGCTTGGGCGGAATCGTGGAAAACGGGGATTTCGGCGAAAATATCGTGGTTAGTGGGATCGATCTGCGGACCCTTCCGGTAGGTACTCGGCTGCGTTTATCTGATGCGCTCCTTGAAGTAACCCAAATAGGTAAAGAATGTCATCAACACTGCCAGATTTATCAGCAGGTAGGGGATTGTATCATGCCTCGAGAAGGTATTTTTGCCCAGGTTATCGAGGAAGGCACGGTAGAAAAAGGGGATTCGATTGAGATCATTTAGAGCGGCTATTATTACGGTCAGCGATACAGGTTTTGCCGGAGAACGGATTGACCAGAGCGGTCCCCTTATCCAGGATATGCTCATCCAAGCAGGATATGAGGTTGCCCTATACCGGATCCTCCCGGATGAAAGAACGGATCTGGCGGAACACTTGAGCGATCTTTGTGACCGACACCAAGCAGACCTGATTCTGACTACCGGTGGTACCGGGTTTTCTCCCCGGGACTACACCCCCGAAGCGACCCTGGACATTGCGGAACGACTGGTTTCAGGAATCCCCGAAGCCATGCGGGCCTACAGCCTGCAAAAAACAAACCGCGCTATGCTCAGTCGTAGTGTTGCCGTGATCCGGGGGCAAACGCTGATAATCAATTTACCCGGCAGCCCCCGAGCCGCCAAGGAAAACCTGGAATGTATCCTGCCTGCCCTAGAACATGGACTCGCAATCATGATAGGAACTGCCAAGGACTGTGCCCGTCCATTAGAGCCGGTATGATGCAGATAAACTTTTTCGTAACAGGAACAATCAACTTTATGTCTTGTATAATTTTCGAGCAAGTGGTATACTGAAATAATGATTTGGTCAAAACAGAATCGACTATCCTGCATACTTATAACACTTTTCACCGCCACAGCGGTCATGGTAACGTATTGCCTTGGGGTGGTGGAATCCCTTCAGGCTGTTGATTCTGTTGCAGAAGGAATCGACAGCCTTACCAGCGTGGTTGACAGTGTTATCCCCTCTCCTGCGGAGGAACCGGTACTGCTTACCAAAACCGGAGATCCGCAGTTTGCTCCCTTACGGACAGGATTTCAGCGTATCGTTATTCCCTGCAGAAATCACGGTGCAGCCTTCGCTTTTTACCAGTTACTTTTCAGGACAAATGCAAATAGCAACTTCATAACTACCCAGAATACTATCCTTCTTAAACTCCGAATCTGATTTCCTATCCTGTCATTTTTTATCTTCTCTTGTTATTTTTATGGGGGAATAAACGTGAATTTTATTTTCCGTTTATCCGGGGTTGTTCTATGCTACGATGCAAAGATCTATCCTGGGAAGATTGGTGTCTGCGGTCTTATCGCATTGGGGATAGTTTCCGCAGAAATAGTTTCTAAAGACCATACGATAAGGTGGAGAACCAATAAATGCAGCTAAGTGACATATTTAGACCGGACCTCATTAAGCTCGACTTGGAAAGCAAAACCAAGGATGAGGTTTTCAAAGAACTCGTTGAAACCATCGCCAGGGTATACCCAAAATTTAACCGTCAGGAAATGGTTGATGCAGTAATCTCCCGGGAAAACCGGTTGAATACCGCTATTTTACCCGGGGTTGCAGTGCCTCATGGGTATTGTCAGGTAGTCAACGGTATAATCGGTGCCCTGGGTTTTTCCCGGACAGGGATTGAGTACGGTAGCCTTGAACCGGTTCATACGATTTTTATGCTCCTTATGGATGTATCATCTCGAGAGTATCATCTGCGCGTTTTGAGCCGCCTTCTTGAGATGCTTAACTCAAAATCTTTTGCCGTGATTCCGGCAGCAGAAAGCCCCCAAGAGGTATACGACATGTTGTATTGTTTTTAGAGGTATTATAACCGGTCTGTTATTGTTTCCCTAGTTCCAAGCAACGGTTTTTGTTCCATGAAAACGATCAGCAGCAGACAAAACAGACCGGATGATCAATAAAACGAGTGCACCTTATGAATTTTGTAAAGATACTGAACAGGCTCTCAAGGTTTATGGTAAGAAACAAACCCTGGGACGCGTCGAAGGTTTTGTAACGAATCATAATGGCTGTAGTATAACTGGTTTTTTGTGGTTTGTATACTTATTCGACAGTCTCAACAGGTCTGTATATGCTTCGCCGCCGGTAGGCGGCTCGGGGTTCCGTTCGGCTAGGTCATTCGCCTACGGCTCATTCCCACGCCTCACTCCACCCACATTTTGCCAGCCCTGGTCTTTGCTTCGCAAAGCCCTTATTCGGGCTGGCAAAACGTCGTAAACAGCCGGAACGTTATGCGAAATGCCAGCCAAATTATTTTGGAAAATTTTTGAATAAACTATTGACAAAATTATTTTGAAATGATACTGTAAAATCAACGGAGGAATGTATGGCTGATGTTTTGGATTACAAAAAGGAATATAAAGAATTATATTTACCCAAGACTGTTCCCTCAATAATAAAGGTTCCTGAAATAACTTTTGTAGCAGTCGATGGAAAAGGAGATCCAAATGATAAAGACGGAGAATACGGGAAGGCTATTGAATTATTGTATAGTATTCAATATACAATAAAAATGAGCAAAAAGAAACAAAATACACCGGAAGGATATTTTGATTATGTTGTTCCTCCTCTTGAGGGGTTCTGGAC
>JAISBK010000092.1 GCA_031266255.1 Treponema sp. | reverse complement strand
GGCGTGCCGGTTCCATGAAACCTGGCAGGCCATGCCCAAAAACACGACCCCCTTGCGGTTTGCGGAATTGATCAATTCCCGGCTGGTGAACGGCTGGATAGAAGAGGCGGTTCAGTTGGGGGATAACCGTATTGTTCGGCTGATTGTCAGGCTGGGACTGCACCGGTGGCGGCTCTACATCAGGCTCTGGTCTAATGCGGCGAACATCGTACTCACCGATGAGGATGGTAAGGTAGTTGACGCCATGCGACGCCTGCCTAAACGGGGAGAGATAAGCGGGGGCCGGTATGTCCCGGAGGCGGCTCCAGGAGGGGTAAAACAGACGGTTCGGTCAGGGGAATATACCCTGCGGGCGTTTCCTGGGGAACGTTTTAACGCCTATATCGACGCCTGGTATGCAGAACATGAGGGCGCCTTATCCCTGGACAGCTTACGGGCCCAGGCTCAAAAGACCTTCGATACCCATAGCAACCGTTTAGAGGGGGCCTTGGAACGACTCCGGGAAAAGGAGCGGATTTTTGGAGACGCCCATAGCCTCAAGGAATACGGAGACCTCATCCTCGCGCATATCAGCGGCATTAAACCAGGGGATTCCTGGCTTGAGGCGGAGAACTTCTATGATCCGGGGAGTGGGATCCTGAGGATTAAGCTGGATCCCCTGAAAAGTCCTGCTGCTCAGGCGGAACACTACTATGAGCAATATCGGAAGGCAAAAAACGGCTTGGCCCAGGTACGGGCAGAAATTGCGGCTGAAGAGCAGGAACTAGTACGGCTGGAAGCTGCGCTGGCCCGGGTATTGACCGAGACAAATCCCCTGGTTCTGCATAAGCTCCTCAACGCCGGAGCCATACAAGGGCCTCGTCCCCTGCAGGATACTCGCGTCCAAAGCCAGATGGACAAAAAGCGGCCGGGACTCTCCTTTCGGCGTAAGGACTGGCTCATCATAGTCGGCAGGAATAGTACGGAGAACGATCTCCTCCTGCGGTATTATGCGAAAGGGAATGATCTCTGGCTGCATGTTCGGGACTATTCGGGGTCTTATGTGTTTATCAAACAACATGCAGGTAAATCGGTTCCCCTGGATATACTCCTGGACGCGGGGAATCTGGCGCTGTTCTATTCCAAAGGCAGGAAGAATCGGGAGGGGGATCTGTTCTATACACCGGTTAAATTTTTGCGCCGGGCAAAAAACGGACTTAAAGGGGTGGTGATTCCGACCCAGGAGAAGAACCTGCATATCAAACTCGATGAGCAACGGCTTGCGGCATTAGAAACCTGTGTCGAGCCATGAATCCTCCTCAAGATTCGGTTCCTCTTGAAAAATCCCGGATTTCCCCTCTATAGTTGATTAAGGAAGGAAAGAGGGAAACATGTTTAATAGTATCCAGGGAACCATTACCGAAAAATTGAGCGATACCCTGCGGATCCTAAGCGGTGGAATTGAATGGGATATTGCCGTACCTGCTACGGATATAGCCCAGTTTCCTGCAATAGGGGACAAGGGGCAGGTGTTTACCTGGCTCTACCATAAAGATGACCAGATGCGGCTCTTTGGGTTTTCCGATACGGCCCGGCGTACTACCTTCCTGGAACTCCTCAAGGTGGAGGGTATCGGTCCCAAGGGTGCCCTTAAAATCATGGGCGGTATAGGCCAGGAGGATCTGGAGAAAGCCCTAGAGACCGAGGATATCGCCCGATTAGAAGGAGTGCCTGGCTTGGGGAAGAAAACCGCCCAGAAGATGATCCTCGCGTTGAAAGGCAAGCTGACCCATGTATCCCGGTCTAACCCGATATCAGCATCTCCTTACGGGGAACTCGTGGAGGCCCTGGCAGGGATGGGGTATGATAAGCGGGCAGCCGCGGAAGCCCTTACTAAGGCAGCGGCCGACGTGAGTCCTGGTATAAGCAGCGCAGAGCAAGAAAAGCAGCTTTTTAAGCAAGCAATCCTGTACTTGAGTTAACGTGCGTTAAAAGGTAATAAGGAGCTGTTCCATGGAGCAATCTACATCAAGCGCCGCACAAGTCATCATTGCGCTTATTCCTATCGTGGGGATCGTCATGGGATCGGTGGTGGTGTTTTTCTATCTCTTATGGAACCATAAGCGGAGGACGTTGTTGATCCAGGCCGGGCAATACGCGCGGCCTGACTTTGATCTGCTGTCCTTTAGTTTGCTTGCGGGTTTGCTCCTCGGTAGCGTAGGATTAGGGTTAACCGTTTTTCTTGTGATAGCTTTAGGAGTCAATTTTGGTCTTTTAGGGGGGATCATTCCCTTATCTATCGGGATCGGCTTATTGGTCTATTATGGGATTAAACGAAGCGATGCACGTACATGAGCAAAGGAGACGATTTTGATGATCAGATGATCGTCGCAGAGGTCGTCTCGGGACAGAAAGAATTGTTCCGGCTTTTGGTAAACCGGCACGAAAAGCCGATTTACCGAATGGGATTAAGTTTTTTTCATAACACTGAGGATGCTGCAGATTTTACCCAGGAGGTGTTCCTAAAAGTATTCCGAAATCTTGTCAGCTTTGAAGGTCGATGCCGGTTTTCTACCTGGTTGTATAGGGTTGCCTATAATACCGCAGTGAATCGTGTAGCCCGCAAGAAAGAATACCAGAGCTTGGCAGAAGACACTTCAAGCCCGGAGTATGCCCAAGACGGGGATACTCCTGAACATACCTTGTTCCGGCAGGTGGTACAAGAAGCAGTATGGGAAGCAGTGAAGGAGCTTCCCGAACGGTACCGGATTTGTGTGGATCTCTTCTTCTTCTATGATAGGTCATATCAGGAAATTGAGGCCATCACCGGGTATCCGATTAATACGATCAAATCCCATGTATTCCGGGCAAAGAAACTACTCCGGGAGAAACTGGCGGATTTTCGGTATTAAAAAAGCAGTAAAAAGGCCGGTATAACCCGTTTTACACCGCGTACCTGATTACGCTTGAGTAACGCGCTCAAGGAGATGAGCATGCATTGCCCTATTGAAAAAAAAATGATGGATAAGGTGTATGAGGCCCTGGGAGAAAGGCCCCTTCCGCTACGCTACCGGCTGTACCTGCGGGTGCACCGTTTATATTGCCGGCCCTGTGATGAGGCACTGAGAAAACTAGAGGCGGTTCAGGAACTCCTGGAAACTGATTTCTTCCCTGAGACCCCGGAACTAGAAGATGCCATTATGGAACGGATCTATGGGGAAACGCCGGACATCCCAGACTTTGATACAGACAGTGCTGCCGGGATTTCTTTCCGGGGTTGGGTGATAAGCGGGCTTATTATGCTCGTTACCTTGCCCATGTCCTTTTTCGGTATGGATGCGGTAAAAGTCAGTACATCTTCAGGTTCGTCTTTTTTGCTTCCTTTAGGGCTTACGATTGGGGGTATTGTAACGAGTTACGGCGCCCTTTTTATCGGCAGCCATCTTAAGGAGCTTTCCCACCGGTTTAGGCTCCATGAACGGTAAGCGTACCTTTGGACAAGGCGGGGAGCGGACTTGCACCCGCCCACCGCCACAACGGAACGTATCAGGCCCCTGTATTACCCGCGTGGACGCGGACGGGGGTGTTTTTAGAACCGGTACCCCACGGCAATTTTTATTTCAAGGCCATGCCCAAGCAAGGTTTTCGGGTCCGCAGCAGATGGTATTGTATCAACGTAGTCATTTTCAAACTTGTTGGCAAGCCGTAACCCATATAAAAGCCCGCCGCGCACATACACCTGATCGGTGAAGGAATAATCTACACCCGCGCCAAGCCTAAACCACAACGCGCTGAAATCCCCTGCAGCATCGTCTCCATCGGAATTTTTTAATTGGTCTCCATCTTCATTTTTTACGGAGAGCATAATCCGGTAGGTAATACCCAAAAGGGGGAATACGGAAAGCTTTTCATTGACGGCCAAGGGATATTTTCCCAACAAACCAATATCAAGCCCCATGACAGATAGATCGGTCTCTACCGTTCCACCGCCGCTCTCCATAGTAAACGTGGAGCCACCGCCCCAAAAACCCAGGGACAATTCCATAAAGGTCGCGTCAAAAAATGCGAAACCGCCACCGCCGGCATAGGGAGTCTTGCCGGATATGGTGTACCCGCCGCTTGACCCTTTAACCCCTCCACCGAAATCACTGGTGAAGTACCCACCCACGCCCGCGCTGAGTTTGAGCTCAGGCAGTGCAAAAGCCCCTCCCGCAGCCACTGCAGCGAGAACCAATCCCAAGAAAATCCTTTTCTTCATAGAAGAAACTCCTTATACTGGAGGCGGGGACGGGGTTTAGGCTATGGGTTTCAGGCGGTCATTGGTGGTCAATCCGCCGCCTGCACCTTCTGCACCTCGTCCCTTTTCCCCAACCTCCCTCAAAATAAAATGTACCCGCCTTATGGCAGGCTTCCCGCCCAAAGCGGGTATCAAAACGCTGGTGTTGCCCCTACGGAGCTCTCCAGCGGTTTTGGCCTGAATTTTCGCCAAATCGTCGTAAAAAGCCACAAGAAAAAGTGTCAATAAGGCCACTATAATCGTCTTAACGGCAATTTGTCAATAACTATAAAACGTCTATTATTGCTTTATTGACAAACAGACCGGATTTATGGAAAATATTAGAGATATACTGGCAAAAAATATCAAGGAAAACCGCCGGAAACGCGGTTTGACCCAAGCTAAACTAGCGGAAAAGGCGGACATTACTACCCAATATATCGCCATGATTGAGGTTTCCCGCAAGTTTCCCACCCCAGAAATACTAGAACGGATTGCAAGGGCACTGGAAATTGAAACCTATCAACTTTTTTCAGCAGGCCCCACACTGGAGGCGGCTCTGGAACGGCTGTATCAGACCGTAGCACATAATATTGAGCAGGTAGTCGCCGAAGCCATACAAAAAGCCCTTTCCGATAAATGTACGGACTAGCCGCAGGCAGATATGGCATTTTTTTACATCACCTACGGCTTCGTTTAAGGCGCAACATACTTTTATGGATCACCTCCCGATTTTTCTTCGGTCTGTACGAGCAAACTATCTACCAACTGATGCTTCTTGCACCGGTCGATCCGGGGGTCCGGGATCCGGACGAGGCGGCGTATATCGCGTAAGTCCAGACGGATTTGCGGGTATACGCCGCTCTTTTTTGGGAGGTTTTATGAAACATGACGTACAAACGGGGACGGAATACGCGAGACGCGCCCCATGTCAACGCGCGCCAATGCGTGGGCTGTGGAACCTGTGCAAAAGTATGCTACCGCAGGGCTATTAGTTTTGCGGAAGATGATAAAGCGGACATTTTTCAAAAAAAATCAACACGGCGTTGACACAACAGCAATCAACGGTATTTTCTCGCCATGCTTACATACGTGCTATTTTTGGCCTTTTCGGGTTTCCCAAAATGGGCGTTACGGGCGCGGCTATAGCTACCGTAATAGGACAAATTATCGCCATGATAATTGCAATATGCTTTAATATTACCAAAAACAAAGACGTACATTTCCATTTCAGAGGTTTCCGCCCTGACACGAAAGTTATCGGTGCAATTTACCGTGTGGGTGCTCCCGCTATTGTTAATCAATCGCTGAATTCGCTTATGGCGTTTGGCGTTAATTTCATATTGATTAAACTCTCCGCTACGGCGGTTGCGACATTTTGTCTTTATGCCCGCTTTTGGCGTAAATAACGGCGTTATTGTCATTGGCGCGTTAAGTCCTGTATACCTTTTCCTCAATAATGAGTGTGATACCGGAATGGGGCAATTTGCCCCTTACGGTGTAAACGTCAGCCTGTTTATGATGCCGTCTTTATTCTGTTCATATACCATAGAACCGGACGCGTGTATTGTTTTTGTATAGCATGTATCGGCAGCCCATAAATCCCGGACGTAGGCGTCTACATCATCGGTTTCTATCTCATCCATAGATATTTCCGGACGTTTGTCTCCGGCACACGGATTGATAATCTCGCGTATTAACTCGTACTCCACAGTTGGAACCCTCCACAACAAAGAATAACACAACTGGACTTACGTGATGAACACCGCGCGTTGTTTTTATGAAATAATTATAGCTTATACAAAAATATACGTCAAGTCATTTTACAAATTTGGTAGTTAATCAGTGATAATTTCACCCTTTGCGTTTGTATTGGGGATGGATAAACCAACTGAACGAGAAGCGAGAAGCCGTCAGTGTCAGCTATGCCACCCTCTGCCTTCACGGTTTTATGCTTGGAAAAGGCGACAACGCAATAGTTTCTTGGTATAGTATCTTCGTTCATAAGAAACTCCTCCTGTTTTCCGTATAATGCGTGTGGACCTATACATTATACCAGATTCGGGTAGGGATTTCTTTGTTCTATCGAACTTACGTTAAAGTAAGAAACAAGGTCTTGACTAATCTCGATAAAACCAGAGAATTAAATCAAATAGTAACTTATTCGTATCGGAGGCATACATGAGCAGTATTGAATATGTGGAGGCCCGGGAGATTCTTGATTCTCGAGGAAATCCAACGGTTGAAGTGGATGTGGTTCTGGAAAACGGGTCCCACGGACGGGCAGCGGTTCCATCCGGCGCTTCTACCGGTGAACACGAGGCGGTGGAGCTCAGGGATGATGACAAGAGCCGGTATCTGGGAAAGGGAGTGCTCAAGGCGGTGGATAATGTGAATACCATTATCGCCCCAGAACTGGAAGGGTCTGATGCTCAAGATCAAGTTGATATTGATCGCACCATGATCGAACTGGATGGTACTGAGAACAAGGGTAAACTGGGGGCCAATGCCATATTGGGGGTTTCCATGGCAGTTGCTCGGGCTGCAGCAACATACCTGGAGGTACCGCTCTACCGGTATTTGGGTTCCTTTCATGCGAATCTTCTTCCGGTACCCATGGCCAACATCGTGAACGGTGGCAAGCATGCAGACAATAAGATCGATTTTCAGGAATTCATGGTCATGCCTATCGGTGCTGAGTCCATTCGAGAAGGGATCCGCTGGACCGCAGAAATCTTCCATACCTTAAAGAAGCTCCTTAAAGATGCGGGTAAAAACACCGCTGTAGGGGATGAGGGCGGCTTTGCTCCGGATATCGGCAATGAAGAGGCCCTGGAGTATATCATGCGGGCCATTGAGAAGGCCGGTTACAAACCAGGGGATCAGATCGGTATTGCCCTCGACTGTGCCAGCTCCGAGCTTTTTGATGAGGGGGGTAAGAAAGGCTACAAGTTCTGGAAATCAAACCCCGGAGAGTTGTTAAGTGCAGATGATATGATTGCCCTTTACACGAACTGGGTGCATAAGTACCCTATCGTCTCTATTGAAGATCCTCTGGATCAGAACGACTGGGAAGGGTATGTCAAGATGACCAAGGCCCTAGGATCCAAGATACAGATCGTGGGGGATGATTTCTTTGTTACCAACACCAAGCGGCTTGAGCGGGGCATCAAAGAAGGATCTTGTAACTCTATCCTCATCAAAGTAAACCAGATCGGCACCGTAACTGAAACCTACGAGGCGGTTGAAATGGCCAAGCGTGCAGGATATACCGCGGTCATCTCCCATCGTTCCGGGGAGACCGAAGATAGCTTCATCGCAGACCTGGTGGTGGCGCTGGAAACCGGGCAGATCAAGACCGGCTCCATGAGCCGTACTGACCGGATATGTAAGTACAATCAGCTTATGCGTATCGAAGATCAACTGGAAGGCGTTGGGGAGTACGCAGGGAAAAAGGCCTTTTACAATTTGAAGCACTAGAAGCACTAAGGGAATCTCATTTCTAAAAGAGGGGGCAAGTGCCCCCTCTTCATTTTTATACCCCGTGATAGCACTTACTGAGCAGGATCCATAGATTGGAATTGTTCACGCACCTTTTGCAAGAGCGCCAACTCCCGGCTGATGATCGTTTCGTAATCCAGGGTTTTGCGTTCGATCCGCTGGGCCTCGTCTTGCCAATACTGAACTTGTTCCAGATTAATAAACCGAAAGCGGCGCTCCTGGGCCTTATCAGCCCAGGCCATGGCATCCTGCCAATAAAAGAGGGCGGTCTTAAAACAGGTTTCCGCGGTTTCTAGGCTTTCCAGATTCTGTTCTTTCCAGGGTGCATTGTAAAAATAAGCATGCCGTTTGTTCCATTTATTGCCTAAAAACAGGTACTGCTCAATGATCTTGAGGTTTACATGCATCATAAAGAGATACCGGTACTTCTCCCACTGTACTTCATCTTCTATCAAAGCCACTGCATACAAGGGATTGGCAAAGTCCGCCTGCAAGGTCTTTTCAAGCCAATAGAGGTTCTCCATCGTATCATCAGGATATTGGATATAATGCAGATGATAGAGCTTAAAATACTGTTCTTTGTACTGGATCCTATCGGCCTTGAGGGGCATCGTACTAATGCAGCATAGAGCCAGGCCCAGCAACAGGGACTTCGTTTCTTGGAAAACCATCTGGTTACTTTTTATCATAAGTTCCTCTGTTTTTTATTCTATATCATGATCATGCACATCTCTCAATATCGGCATTTCTTTGAGCGCCCTCCAGATTTCTGCAGCTACTGCCTGGGGGCTTTGGGACGCATCAATGATTACCACCCGCACCCCTTCCTGGGCATACCACGGTAGTAAGGAATGGTACCATTTTCTAACCTGGATCTGAAAGTCCAGATATTCGTAGATTTCTTTAACATGCCGCCCTTCCATACGGGTGATTGCCTGTTCACTTTCAATATCGAAAAACACGAGCAACTCCGGGAAGGGAAACCGATCGTTCAAACGCCGGGCTAAGGCTTCACCGCAGTCTATGCCTTGGTATACTAGAGATGAAAGCACGTAACGGTCGGATATCACCAGTTCGCCCTGTTGACTCCGGTTCTCAAGCCCCCCTGGGGCATATACATGCTCGTTTCTATCTGCGGCAAAAAGAGTTGCCAGGGTTTCCCGCTGAAGGGGAAGCTCCCCTTTTAGGGCGGATCGGATGATTAGGCCAATGGGTCCATCGGTAGGTTCACTGGTAAGGTACAAGGGGGGAAGAGTTGCTGAAGCGGTGAAGCGGTTCTGTAATAACCCAAGCTGCGTGGTGGTTCCACTGCCATCTCCACCTTCAAAAACCGCAAAATTTCTGAGGATCATTACGTATTCTTATCCTTGGGTGCATGACATGTCAAGAATAGGACTGATCGGAAATCACCGCCAAAAATTAGCATTTTTATAGGTTTATCCGATCCAAACCTGATACTCCTACGCCGATGAGATATATACTATAGTACCGTAGATTTAGCGATATACCGTTTTATTAATAGCTTTGTGTGAATCATTTTACGTATACTTTAAATAGAGCTACCAGCTCAAGCTAGAATCATAAAGAGCTACGAGAGAGGATAGTGCATGATCGCAGCCCTAAACCAAGAAACCAGTAACGAAAAAAAAACCATACCGTGGTACCGGATAATACATACGAGTATTGAAATTCTCATTTTTATCATCTTAGTGGTCATCACCACTTTGCTCTTACAACCCCTGCAAGAAATCATGAAAACCCGCATGACCGAACTCCAGGAGGGCCTGATAAGCCGGCTTGAAGTGGTCCTGGGGCGGCATATACGCTACGACACCTTGGGGCCTTCTCTCTTTGGAACCTTGGATATGCGAAACATCCGCATCTATGACGATGAGTCACGACCTGTAATGACGATTGCACGGGTCAGGATTTCCTATTCTCTCATAGACCTTATCAGAACGGGTGTTCTCCAATCCATTCGCTTGGTACAACTGGATAGGCCCGTTATCGCGGTGGATATGCAGCGGGATGCGGATTTACTCAGGCTTTTTTCTGGAGGTTCCACCGAGGGCGCAGCTTCTTTTAGTCTTGCTGAAGTGCTGAACGATCATACCAAGCTCAGGATAAGAAATGGGTTTTGCGGGATTACCTCAGTATCTGAACAGTACACCCTTGATGAACTGAGGCTTGATGCTTCCTTAGAACAGGGGACGCTCAGGTTTCAGGGTCAGTGGAACGCGGCGGCTACCACGGCAAGCCTGCTGCCTGAACCTATCACCGCCTATACCGCTTGCAGGATCAGCGGATCCTATATCGAGGATTTACAGGAAGGCAGCGCCAATCTGTACCTGAATTCTGTTTCAGGCTCCCTTGGTCCTCAGGATCAGCGCTTCCATATCCGGCCCATAACCTTTAGCCTTACCCTGGAAGATCAGCGACTGGCCCTTAAAAAGGTAGCGGATAAGGCCCCATTTGATTTTTCCGCGGATTATGATTTCCGCTCAGGCAAGCTCTCCGGGGCCTTACAGTGTGACCAGTTTACCCCTCAAGAACTCCTGCGCCTGGAAGGGCCTTGGAAAGACTATAAGCAGTGGCTTAACCTCAGTACCTCAGGGAACGCCTCGGTGGTGCTGGATACAGAAACAAAGGGGATCCGCTACGACCTTGCCCTGACAGGCCAGATTCCTCAAGACCTGTTGCCTATGGGGAAGTCTTCGTTTGTCATCCAGGGCAGTGGTACTGAAAATGGCATTACCCTTAAGACCTTAGCGTTGCGGTTTCCCCAAGGGGACCTGCGATACCAGGGAACCTTCGGGTTTACCCCCTTTGCTCCTCAGGGTCTGATCTCTATTGCCAATCTCAGTCTTACCGGGACGGATTTCATCTCAGGGGATATCCGGGTCGCTACCCAAGATCGGAAAATCAGTTTTCAGGGAACCGGGCTTAGCTTTGGGGCAGTCCCCATCCCTGCCTTGCAAGGCTCAGTCCTGTTGCAAGAGGAAGGCCTGGCGTTTTCCGCATCCTTGAGTTGTTTCGAGGATGTGGATACCCAGGATGCAGGTATCCTTGGAATGGAGGGTTTCCTGGATTATGATCCCCGCTATGGAGAAATACACCTGGTGATCGATTCCTTTTCTGTTGCAGATATCCTGGATATGATTCGGCCCTTTCAGACCCTACCAGGGTTCCCCAGTATTACCGCCACGGTGGTATCCAATACGGCAAGTCCCTCGCATCTCCTTGACCCTATCAGGGTAAGCACCGAAGTGTTTATGACTACTGATTTTACCCGTTTCTCCTATCATGCGCCCCGTTTCACGATTACCTATCAAGAACAGGAACAACCGGTTTTTACCGGGATCATATCCGGTACCGACCAATATATTGCATGCACTGAAGGACAGTTAAAACTCACTGAGGATCCGATCAGCCTATCCGGGCAGGTGAACTTGAAGCATCTTCAGGATATTTCTTTCTCCCTAAACGCCGCTTATCAGGATAGGCCCTATCACCTAGAAGGAGTGATCCTGGATCGGCATTCCATCAGTATCCAAGGTTCATACGGGCTTAGAGCATACATTATGATGACCGATTTTGAGGGCTATTCAGGGTATATTGAAGCGGAAAACATTCCGATCCCCTACAAAGGACAATTTGCCCGGCTTAGTCTAAAGAGTACCCTCCGTTACGATACACCGGATTTTTGGTATTTTGATCTGGAACAACTGGAACTGGCAGATGTGAGCATTCCCCAGGCTCCCCAAATCGCCTTACGAATCAGCGGCAGGGTGGATCAAAAGGGTGCGTGGTTACCAGAACTGCTTTTTGATGATGGCCGGGGCGCATTGAAGGGTAAGCTCGCCCTAGCGTGGAATAAGCATTTTTCTGAGGTCTCCGGGGCCGTACACATGGGTACTGATACCGGGGAAGAACAGTACGATCTGAAAGCTCATTTCAAAGATAAGCAACTGCAACTGGCTCTCTCTGGTTTAAATATGCAAATCCTGCGCTTTGTCGATAATCCCTATGATGCGGTGGCTTCAGGGGAACTGCAGGTCACGTGGAATTCGATGGATTCTTTTTCCGGGGAGGTACAGCTTACCTCGCTCTCTGCAGCGATCGCGGATACGGTCCTTGAGATGCAGGGGTCTGGAACGATTACCAACGAGACCTTATGTTTCCAAACCATGAATGTCCAGTATGGCAGCATGGAACTCAAGATGCCTCTTTTACAGATAAACCTCCCGGAACAACGGATGGAAGGAGAAGCACAGATTCAGATGCTGGTCCCGGGGAGTGATTTGGAGCTTGCGTTCACCGTGGGGATGGATTTTAAGCCCATCCATTCATGGTTCCACCTGCCAGAGGTCGCCAATGCCTTCCAAGGGGTGCTGCATGTGGAACAGGCCCGGTTTAATACCCTCAACGCCGAAGTGCCTTTTGATCTGGTCTTTTCCCGGACCAATTCCCTTATATCTCTTTCAGGAGGCCCCCATGATATGATCCGGGTGCAGATCTCCGATACCGGAGATTTTTATGCAGGCCTTTCCAATCCTTCCCCTATTCGAGGAACGGTAGTAGGTACAATTGGCACAAAAACCATTGATGTCCAGTCCCCGGATGTGTATGTAGATCTCGCTGCCTTGGGTGCGCTCATCCCCAGAGATATTCAGGATATCATCGCCCTTACCGGGGGCTTTGTAACTGCTTCGATACAAGTATCCGGTTCTTTGGGGGATCCGGATTTTTTCGGGATTGCCCAGGGCTATAGTGTCCAACTTAAACTTCCCCAGTATGTATCCCAAGAGATTCGGCCGGTTCCTATTACCGTGGTTTTGAATGGGAATGAACTGTCCTTTGGTCCTATCCCCGCGGCAGTTGGTTCTGGTCAGGGTATGGTAGCTGGATGGTTCCGGTTTGACCGGTGGATTCCCAATACCTTTACCCTAAACATCAATGTTCCTTCGGAAACGCCCATCCCCTTTGCTTATGACAGTATGGGCATTGTTGCTCAGGGTCATACCTGGGGAACCCTCAATCTATCCATGCAGGATTTTGTGTTTTCGATTCAGGGAGATCTGGCAGCCTTAAATACGGATATAACCCTGAATACAGAAAAACTTACCGCAGGGCCAGGAGGGGAAGGATATACCCCCTTCATCAGTTCGATTGTTACGGATATCACTCTACGGGCTGGGCGTAAAGTGGAATTTATATGGCCGACCAAGGAATTTCCCATTCTCCAGGCCTATGCGGACCAGGGCTCGAGTCTTCACATTAAGAGCGATTCTGCCTCCAATCACTATTCTTTTACCGGGGACGTGAACCTGCGCAGCGGAGAAATATTCTATTTTGAACGGAGTTTTTATCTGAGGGAAGGACTCCTTTCGTTTAATGAAAATGAACTACAATTTGACCCCCGCATCTCTGCTCGGGCAGAAGTGAGGGATCAAACTAACGAAGGACCGGTAACTATTTCCATGATAATTGATAATGCCCCACTTCAGTCCTTCGTCGCCCGGTTTGAATCTACCCCACCCCTTTCTCAGATAGAAATTTTTTCCATGCTAGGCCAGACTATAACGGGTGCACCTACAGAAGAAGGAAACGATAAGGTGCAATACGCTTTTCTTGCCTCTACTGCGGATATTCTCGCTCAGACCCAGGTGCTCAGGCATCTTCAACGACGAATTCGGGACCTCCTTTCTTTGGATATGTTTTCATTCCGTACTCAGATCCTGCAGAACCTAGTCTCCCAGACCATAAGACCCCAAGATGATACTGATACCAATAATAACCGCGGAGTTGGTAACTCTTTTGATAATACCGCTGTTTTCTTAGGTAAATATATCGGACCAGATGTGTTCCTGCAGGTTATCACTTCCCTCCGCTATGATGAATATCGAAGGGATCTGGAAGGGTTTACCCCCAACGGCTTAAGCTTTGGCGGGTATACCTTAGAACCGGATATTGGTATGGAACTGCGGGGACCTCTGTTTGATATACGGATGAATGTAGTTCCCCGGCATGCGGAAACCATGTTCATCAACGATATCTCCTGTACCTTAACATGGCGGCGTTCGATGTTTAGTATCGGTGATTTGTTTAGGTGAAGTACCCATGGCGCTTTATACAGGGCCGTAAGGTGGGTTTAATCGCAGGGTGATTGTCGGATATAATAAGGGAGGAGTATACATGCGCGTAGGGGCCGTCGTTGTTTTGTGGGGGATGCTTGTTTTTTCCGGGTTTTCCCAAGAGTCTGTGGAATGGTATCAGGGAAAACCCATCAAAGATATTGTGTTTAATGGCCTTAGTCATGTCAGTGTTGCTGAAATAGAAGGAGTCGTTGAGTCCTACAAGGGCCAGATCTTTACCGACGATCTGTTCTGGGAACTCCAAGGGCGGCTCTATGCCCTGGAATATTTTGAAATAATCACCCCCAGCGCAGTACCCTCTGATAGTGCCGGAACCGAGGTGCTCATTAGATTTACCGTTACCGAACGACCCACCGTATCCAGGATCGAGTTTGTAGGGAACAATCACGTGCGACGGAGCGAATTACGGGAGGCCATTGCCTTAAAGGTGCACGATGTGGTTACTCAGGTCAAACTGCGGATAGATGAAACTGCCCTGATCAATAAATACCTGGAAAAAGGGTTCCCAGATATCAAAGTCCGTTCTGAAACCCAGCCGGATAAGAACGCTTCCTTAATTGTGAGGTTTTTTATTGAGGAAGGGGAGAAAGTAGCCATTGACACCTTGTTCTTTGAGGGAAATTCGATTTTTTCCGCCAGGACGCTCCGGGGTCAGCTTTCCTTAAAGGTCAAGGGCCTCTTGAATGATGGGGCGTTTCAGGAAGCAAAACTCATCGCAGACCGGAATACCCTAACCCAATACTATCATGATCGGGGCTATATTGATGCGGAAGTTACCGATGTGGTTCAGACTACCCAGAAAGATGAAAAGGGTAATACGATGATGACCCTCATCTTTAGGATCTATGAAGGAAAGATCTATACCTTTGGAGGGGTAAGCTTTGTAGGAAACCAGATTCTCACCACAGAACAATTGGCTGCCCAGGTCTCTTCCAAGCCCGGCGCCGTGGTCAATGCCCGGCGGGTTGAGGCGGATCTGCAACGGGTGGCGGATCTGTATTATGAAAACGGCTATATCTTTAACACCATAAGCCGGGACGAACAGCGGGATACCGAAAAGGGGAGCGTTACCTATCAGATCACGATTGTTGAACGAGGCCGGGCGCATATTGAAAATATCCTGATCAAAGGCAATAAAAAAACCAAACCCCAGGTAATACTCAGGGAGATTCCTCTTGAAAGCGGGGACGTATTTTCCAAGGCCAAGGTTATGGACGGCGTACGCAATCTGTACAACCTCCAATACTTTTCCGTAGTGGCTCCAGATCCATCCCCAGGAAGCGAGGATAATCTCATGGACCTGGTTTTTAATGTGGAAGAACAACCCACCACGGATATTCAATTGGGGTTGACCTTTTCGGGAACCTCGGATCCTGACCAGTTCCCCGTGTCATTACTGTTTAAATGGAACGACCGTAACTTTTTGGGTTATGGAAACATGGTCAGCGCTGAACTCAACGCGTCTCCAGATACCCAAAGTCTTGGGCTGGGATACACCCATCGATGGCTTTTCGGGCTTCCCTTGTCCGGTAGCTTTGATCTTACTACCCAGCATAGCCGGCGCCGGGCAGCTATGGACATGATGGCTCCGTATTTCAATGGGGATGAGACCTATGCGTATCCTGATGGGTTTACCTCCTATGGGGAGTATTCTAATGCCGGTAAGATTCCCCCCAATGAATTCCTTATGAACTATGATCAGTGGCGTATTTCCTTGGGCTTCTCCTCAGGATACCGCTTTAGCACCTTTTTGGGCAACCTCGGCGTCGGGGGAGGGGTCCGTACCGGGTTTATCTTTAACTCCTACGATCCCCAGGTGTATCGGCCCTTTGATCCGGCCATCAGGAACCGGAATAACCTCTGGACTCCTGCTAATTCTCTATGGTTCAGCGTCTCCTTGGATCAGCGGGATATTTATTATGATCCTTCCAAGGGGTATTATGGGGTTCAGCGTGTAGGCTACTATGGGATTTTCCCGGTTGAACTGGAACATTATATTAAAACCGATACCAAGGCGGAATTTTTTCATACCTTGTTAAATCTGCCGGTAGGGGAGAGCTGGGCGTTCAAAGTGGTATTTGGTATTCATTCGGGACTGTCATTCATATTTCCCCAGCCCTTCCGGGATGATCTGCCTATTGAAACCGTCAATATGCTCTCGGTGGATGGCATGTTCACCGGCAGAGGATGGAGCAGTGAATATTACAATAAAGGGCTGGCCCTCTGGGAAAATTGGGCGGAACTGCGGATTCCCCTGGTTCCAGGGATCCTCGCCTGGGACTTCTTGTTTTTTGACGCTGCAGTGGCTAAAGAAACCCCCTGGGCATTGTTTAACCGCCTGACTTTAGAGGATATGCGTTTTAGTCTTGGTTCAGGACTTAGGTTTACCATACCTCAGTTTCCCTTTAGACTTAGTTTTGCCAAACGTTTCAAGATGGTTGACGGAAAACCCCAATGGCAAGAGGGGGGTATTGGGGGCCTTGATTTTGTAATTTCTTTTGTGTTGTCCACCTATTAAGGTAAGGTGGTTATTTTATACAATAAGAGGATGAAGAAAGCATGAAACATATAACAAAATGGGGGCTGGGGATATGTCTATTTGGTTTAGCTTGGCAGCTTGAGGCACAACAGCTTACCCGTTTTGCGGTGGTGGATCTTTCCAAGGTCTATATCGCATTTTTCCGGGATTCCCGAGCGGTTCGGGAGTTTGAGGAGCGTAGCGCCCGAGTCCAGGTTGAGCTTGAGCGGATGAGCCGGGAAATTCAGGACTTGAAAAACTCGCAGTTAAGCGCCGAAAGCCGGGGAGACAAGGAGCAAGCCCTTCGATTTGAACATGATATATACCGGAAGTCAGAATACTTGCAAGAGTACTATAAACTAAAAACCGCTGAATTAGAAGAACAAAAAAGTAAGCTTATGCAATCCGGGGCTTTCTTAAATCAGGTATACAATGAGGTTCGTCTTATTGCCGAAAGTGAAGGGTACAGCATGGTGCTCTCTTTAAAAGAGAGTACCGGCATACTCTGGTATAGTCCAACGGTGGATATTACGGATAAACTCATTCAAAGTCTGCGTTCTAAAGTGGGCAGGTAAAACCCTGGGAGGTAAACCGCAGAGGGCCGGTAGGGATAATCCTAAGTCCTCACAAGGAGGAGCTATCAGTTCTGTCCAAACCAGCCCGATGCTGGAGCAATACCGGAGGATCAAACGGGAACACCAAGGGGATGTGCTTTTTTTTCGTTTGGGAGACTTTTATGAAATGTTTGCCGATGATGCCCTTGAAGTTTCTGCATTACTTAATCTCACCCTCACCAGCCGTAATGGGCTTCCTATGTGCGGTATTCCCTATCATGCGGCCCGATCCTATATTGCCCGGCTCTTAAAACTAGGGAAAAAAATAGCGATTTGTGAACAGGTCGCGGAAGCTACTAAAGGCAAGACCTTGATTGACCGGCAGGTGGTTGAAGTGATTACCCCAGGTACTACAGTGGAAGAGGATTACCTGGATAAGGGGAGTCCTAACTATTTGGCGAGCCTGGCACTAACCGAAAAAAATGAATTTTCCTTTGCCTATATAGACCTGTCTACAGGAGACTTTCATGTTACTGCATTTCCCCTGTATGAGGGAGCCGAGCAGCTCCGTCAGGAACTGGAACGACTCCAGGTAAAAGAGATAATCCTCCAGGAATCCCTCTTGGAAGAGCATGGCGCTATTGAGGGAGCGGTAAGCGATCGAAGCGGCTTAGTGGTGAATCGCTGGGCAGATTGGCTCTTTGATCGGGATCGGAGCCGGAAACGGCTGGAAAAGCAATTCGGCACCTCCAATCTGAAAGGCTTTGGGCTGGCAGAAGGGATGCCTGAAATCATCGCTGCCGGGGCCTTATTGTACTACCTGGATGACACTGCCAAAACCCTGATCCCCCATGTACGGGCCATGCGTGTATACCGGGATACCGAATACGTGGGGATTGACGAATCAACCCAGCGTAATCTGGAACTCCTCAGAAATGTACGGGATGGGGATGTCCGGTTTTCCCTCTTGGAAGTGCTAGACGAGACCCGTACTCCTATGGGACGCCGGCTGCTCAAACGCCGGCTCCTCCATCCGCTGCGGAACGTGGAGTTGATCAATAAACGGCTGGACATGGTGGAAACCATATACCAGGATCAGCGGCGCTTGGGAGCTTTTCGAGAACTTTTGGGGAGAACCCCAGACCTGGAACGGCTCAGTTCCCGGCTTGCCATGGACCGGGCTCACGGCAAGGATATGCTGGCCATTAAGAACGCCCTGGTACTGTTTCAGGCTATTAAAGAAGTGGAGGAAGAACTTACCTTACATGATATCCCCTTCACCTTTGAATCCGAAGAGGCTTCTTCCCTGGATGCCGCAGGGGTTGCTCAGCTCATGGAACTGCGGGATCTGCTGGACGATGGACTTGCCGAAGATCCTTCCATACTGCTCACTGAGGGCAACCTCATCCGTCCAGGGTATAGCCCAAAATTGGATACCCTACTCCGGCTCAAAGATGATGGGCGACAGCTTTTGGAGGAATACCTGGAGGAAGAACAGGAAACCACGGGGATCGGGAGCCTCAAGATTCGATATAACCGTCTTATTGGATACTTCTTTGAGGTTACCAAAGCTCATCTTGCCAAGGTCCCCTCCCATTTTATCCGGCGCCAAGGCATAGCAACCGGAGAACGGTTTACCACCGACCGGCTTGCAGAGCTCGAATCAGATATTAATGGTGCGTCTGAGCGGGTTATTGAGCTTGAGAAAAAGCTCTTCCTGGAATTACGGGATAAGGCCAAGGTATGCTTAGGGGTACTAGCCGCAGCAGGACGGCGTATCGCTGAATTGGATCTTGCCCAATCTCTCGCACGCGCGGCAACCATCCGGGGCTGGATACGACCGCTGGTGAATGAGGAAAACCAGCTTAAGATCCTTGAGGGCCGGCATCCTGTGGTAGAAGCCCATGTACCCAATGGGGAATTCATCCCCAATGATGTACTTTTGGATGGGGAGGGGGTTTCCTTTGCTTTGATTACCGGCCCCAATATGGCGGGTAAGTCAACCTATCTCCGGCAAGCAGCGCTGCTTACCCTTATGGCCCAGATGGGTAGTTTTGTACCTGCCAAAGAAGCCACGATCGGTATGGTGGATCGGATTTATTGCCGGGTAGGGGCTTCAGATAATCTTGCCCGGGGGGAATCAACGTTCCTCGTGGAGATGAACGAAACTGCCTATATCCTGCATACCGCCACGGAGCGGAGTTTGGTGATCATGGACGAGGTGGGGAGAGGAACCGGAACCAACGATGGCCTTGCCATTGCCTGGGCAGTGAGCGCAGAACTACTGGATCATATTAAATGTAGAACCCTTTTTGCCACCCATTTTCATGAACTGTCGCTCATATCCCACAAACGGCTGGCCAATCGTTCTATGGAAGTGCTGGATCAAAAGGGAGAGATTATCTTTTTACGGAAACTTAAAGAAGGACCTGCTGCAGAATCCTACGGACTGCATGTGGCCCGGCTTGCGGGCTTGAGTGAACGGGTGCTGAATCGGGCAAGCCAAATCCTTGAGCGTTTGGAAGAAAGCGGCAAAGCCCTTCAGGATGCCTTGCCTCGAGGAGATATCCCTCAGAAACCCCCTGTTGCTCCTGGTCAAACTAAGGCAGAACCTGTTCAGGCACGGTTTGAGCAGGTCAACGTAGAGCGATTACTTGAACAGCTTGCAGAGCTTGATCCGGACAGGATAAGTCCTCTGGAAGCCTTGAGTCTGATTCATACCTGGAAACAATGGGTTAACGGAATCCTGGTTCCTCGCAGTCCCCATAGGGTACGCAGGACGCTTCCGGTAGCGCAAGAACCTTCCCTCTTTGAGTCTTTCTAACGGTAGGGTAATCGTATCTTTATTGCGAAGCAAGCTGTGTTTGCCCTTGACAGTACAGAAAACCCGTGATATTCTTTCTTTAGCTTGTATGTGGCTTTCAATACTCCATCGAGCCTTCGGTTCGTGGTTATTGGCTTTAACAGGTTTATCATAATTATAGTAGGTGAGGAGCATAAAACATGGTCAAAGGCAACGATAAAAAAAAATCATACCCCCCCCCCCCCCCCCCCATCAATCGTAAATAGTACCGATAGTTTTACAGTCATTTTTTATTTATATCATTTTTCTTCTCTCTTGTTCATCAGGCGCATGGTTTTACCAACAATGAACAGAAAAAATTTAGTTTCAAAGGAGATCGTGCATGAATAGTAACTTGAATATGATTTTAATGGGATTACTCTATAAAATCATCCCGGCGGATAAGATTATGAAAATACAAACATCATTTCTTCAATTTATTTTACGAAAACAACATAAACTTCAAAAATGTATACATTATCTTGAAATTAGTGTTGTAGATCATTGTAATTTAAATTGTAAATATTGTGCAAATTTTTCTCCTCTTGCTCAAAAAACATATCTTGATATCATTGATTATGAAAAAGATTGTAGGAAGCTTTCTGAAATTTCTATGAATAACGTAGAAACAATACGATTACTTGGAGGCGAACCACTTTTACATGACAAGTTAGAGGAAATAATTTTCATTACACGAAAATATTTTTCACAATCCCGGATTGAATTAGTAACAAACGGACTATTACTTCTAAAAATGAATGATGATTTTTGGCGAAGCTGCAGTGATAATACTATTATTGTATCAATAAGTCATTATCCAATAAAGATTAATTATAAAGCAATACAAAAAACCGCATCAAGATTCAAAGTAACAGTATCTTATAGTAAATTTGCGCAGCCAATGTTCAAATGGGTACTTGATATTGATGGAAAGCAAAATAGTAACGAAAGTTACTTAAAATGCCATAGATCAAATATATGTGTTACACTTCGGAACGGGAAAATATATCCCTGTTCAATGATACCTTACGTGCGTTATTTTAACCGGTATTTCAATAAAGAATTATTGGAAAACGAACAAGACTCATTTGACCTATATCAAACAAATTGTTTTGATGAAATATTACTTTTTTTGAGTAAAGCGGTACCCTTTTGTAAATACTGTAACCCAAATAACATAATCTACAGTAACAAATGGGAAATATCGAAGAGGGAAATAACAGAATGGACATAGAGGGCTATCTTCCGTGCTGTTGCTTTTGTTATGCCCGAGACCGCTTCTGCGGGATCAGGGACAGGGTGTAAAAAAGCACCCCCACCCAGATGATGATAAAGGCCGGGACCTTCCATGCCGGGAATGGTTCTCCTAGGATTACCACCCCTGAGAAAAACTGAAGGGTTGGATTGATAAACTGAAGAAATCCCATTGTAGAAAGGGGAATGAGCCTAGTTCCCTTACTAAAAAAATAGAGGGGCAGCGTCGTGATAGGCCCGGTTAAAAGTACCGGTATCCAGAGCAAACCCTGGATCTTCGCCAGATCTGTAAAACCGCCGTCGCAAAAAGCCAAAAGCAGTAATGCTATTGGGGAAGCTAGAAGTGTTTCTGCCCCCAGGCTTTCCAGAGCAGTACAGGGGGTCTTTTTCTTTAAAAGACCGTAAAACCCAAAGCTGAGGGCAATAATCAAGGCAACCCACGGGAAGCCTCCTGATAGTATGGTAATGAACAAAACCCCGGTGCAGGCAATGCCAAAGGCCACCCACTGGAGGGGAAGCAGCCGTTCCCGAAAAAAAATAAGTCCCAGTACTACCGAAACGAGAGGATTGAGGTAATATCCCAGGGAACAATCGACGGTACGGCCTGAATTCACCGCCCAGATATAAACGCCCCAGTTTATCGTGATCAGCATCGAAGCGCCTGCAAGGAAAAAACGGGAACCTGGCTTGACCAGCGCCTTGAGCCAGGTAGTGTTTCCCTGGGCAAGAAGCAGGGCCGCGGTGAGCACCGCGGAAAAGAGGATCCTTAACGCCAGAATATGGAACGAATTGATGGGCGTAAGGAGATGCCAGTAAACAGGCAAGACCCCCCAGAGGATCAACGACACCACGACAAAAGCCACCCCTGC
>JAISBK010000017.1 GCA_031266255.1 Treponema sp. | reverse complement strand
TGACGGTAAAAGTTCCATAGTCGAAGTCCGGCAGGTGGTTACGTGCATGTTCCGGGAAACTCCCTTGCGTTTGTCCTGGGTCTTGCCGCTCCGCTCTTACCTTTGCATCAAACCCACGGTATACTGGTGTTGTAGGGATTAGATATGAAAAAAGCAGGGGAATTGCTCTCATTTTTCTTCGATGAAAAGACCTTGGATAAAGCCCAGGGATATTCGGAACTGTTTGCGTTCTGGGCTTCGGCGGTTAAGGCCCATAAAATTCCGTATGCCGCGGATCATTCCCGGATTGTGGAATGTGAACGGCATGTGCTCCTTATCGAAGCGGATCATCCGGGGTGGATTCAGTTATTACAAACCAAACAGCGGGAATTGCTCAGGACCTTTCGCTGCCGGTTTCCCGATATTACCGGCATTTCCTTTCGATTGAGCCGTAAACCGATGCAGGCGGCTCATGCTGAAGGGATCGCCTATCCTGTGGAGCCGGAACCCCTCCAGAGCGAAGTGATGAAAGAAACCTACCGCCCCGAGGCATCCGAGACCGGTCCGTATGATACCTTTGAGGATCCTGAACTGGCAGAAACCCTTGAACACTTAAAACAGGGTATTATCGCCAGAAATAAGCTCTGGTAAAGGTGCCTATGCAAACACGCTATACCCCCTGTACCCTCTGCCCCAGAAACTGCGGTACAGACCGGTTAGGCGGCAAAACAGGCTATTGTGGAGAAACCGCTGCGCTCCGTATTGCCGCAGCTTGTATTCACCGGGGAGAGGAACCCCCCATTACCGGAGCCGGAGGATCAGGAACGATCTTTATAAGCGGCTGTAATCTGGGCTGTGGGTTCTGTCAGAATTATCAGATTTCCCAGGAAGGGATGGGCAAAGCCCTCACCGGTGAAGCCTTTGCCGGACTCTGCCTTGCCCTGCAACAGCAGCAGGCGGAGAATATCAACCTGGTTACCGGAAGTCATGCAGTGCCTGCCCTGGCCGCAGGCATTCACCTGGCCCGATCCCAGGGGCTGGCCCTTCCGGTGCTCTGGAATTCTTCAGCCTATGAACGCCTGGAAACCCTGGCCCTCATGGAATCCGCGCTGGACGTGTATCTGCCGGATCTTAAAACCTTGGATCCGGTTCTGGGGAACCGGTTCTTCCATGCATCGGATTATCCTGAACACGCGGAAAAGGCGATCCTTTGGATGTTGGAAAAGCGCCGGCTCCGGTTTAATGCGGCGAAGAGTCTGGTTTCCGGGGTCATCATTCGGCATTTAGTACTGCCCGATTACCTTGAATCGACCAAGGCAGTGCTGCACTGGTTTGCAGAAAAAGCCCAGGGCAAAGCCCTCCTTTCGGTGATGATGCAGTATACCCCGATACTGAGGAATACGTGCAAAGAAAACCCCGGCCCAGGCAAGCTGGACCGGTATGTACATACAAAGGAATATGAACAGGTCTTAGGGTGGTTTGATACCTTTGCCATTACCGAGGGCTTTTACCAGGAACTGGTTCCCGATACCGGCTGGGTTCCGGATTTTAACCGGTTCCAACCCTTTTCATCGGAACTGGCACACCCGGTATGGCATTGGAAAGAAGGATATGGGGCTATAGCAGATCCTTAAATAGGTTTTCTATGACCAGTTTTGTTTGGGCTCCGCTTTTTTGCCTGAGGAGTTCTCCGTGATCATATACAACCATGACTGGCACTGAGGCAATGCCGTGCCGTTCCACCAGATGCGGCTCTTCATCCGCATTGATCTTGGCCACTTTGATTTTCCCTGCATATTCTTCTGCAAGCTCATCCAGCAACGGGGCCATCATTCTACAAGGACCGCACCAGGTCGCCCAAAACTCCACCAAGACCGGAATAGGTGATTGTAAGACTTCAACTTCAAAATTGGCCTCGGTTATCTGTATACCATTACTCATGGAAACTCCTTACATATTGTTTAAATATATAGAGAACAAGAAAAAAAATCCACGCTTGCACTGAACCCGCTGGACGCTCTATAATAAGCATCTATATGCATGAAGTTGAATTACTCGCGCCGGCCGGTTCCCCCGAAGCCTTGGATGCGGCTATTGGCGAAGGGGCAGACGGGGTGTATCTGGGACTGAAGAGCTTCAATGCCCGAATGAAGAGCGCCAATTTTACCTATCCCCAGTTTGAAGGGGCATTACAGAGCCTGCACCGCATGGGCCGGAAGGTCTATGTAACGGTCAACACGGTTTTTGAACAGCGGGAAGCGGATCGGCTTTATCAGCTCCTGCAGTATCTGGCTGCACTGGAGCCGGACGGCCTTATTGTCCAGGATTTGGGACTTATTACCATGGTTCGCGAACATTTTCCTACCCTGAAACTCCATGCCTCTACCCAGATGAATATTGCCTCAAGCCAGGGGATGCATGTGCTTTCTAAATACGGTGTTTCCCGGGTTGTCCTTGCCCGGGAACTGAGTCTCCCTGAAATTCGGGATATCCGCAGCCATACCAACCTGGAATTGGAGGTTTTTGTCCACGGCGCGCTTTGTGTAAGCGCTTCAGGCCTCTGTTTGTTTTCGAGCTTTTTGGGGGGAAAGTCGGCGAACCGCGGACTTTGTACCCAGGGGTGCAGGCGGTATTTTAGCCTCAGGGATCCCGGCCCTGCCCCTGTTCCAGAGGGGTATTATTTCAGTCCTTCAGACCTCCAACTGTTTGAACAGGTTCCTGAGTTAGCAGCCGCGGGGATCAATGCGTTCAAGATCGAAGGCAGGATGAAAAGCGCCGACTATGTGGGTACCGTGGTTTCTGCCTACCGGCAGCTTATTGATGCGCTCTCGGGAAACGAGGAAACCTTGCGGCAGGCCATAACCCGAGGTGCCCAGATCTTGCGGAATGATTTTGCCCGGGAAAAGACGGTTTTCTATGCTTTTTACGATCCCTCTCCCCAGGATCCTGCCCAGGAAGGCACGCTTGATTGGCTCAAGGCAGATAGAAACGGAGGAACCGGTATTCCCCTGGGCAAGCTGCTCAAGGTACAGGGGACAAGTCCTGAGCCGCGGGGCCTTATCCAGACAAGGGACTTGATGCCTGGTCTGGGAGATTCAGTACGGCTCCAGCGGGCAGATGATACAGACCGCCATTCCCACAAGATAGGGTTTGTCCAAGATGCGCCTCAAGAAGGACCGGGTATGCGGTGGATTTCCATTCCCCAGGGGTTTGAACCAGGAGATGCGGTTTACCTCATCCAGACCAAGGATAGATCAAAGCAGTATGCGCCGGTGATTCCCCGGGGCAGGGATGCTTCATCTCGTGCTCCTGGTTGGGAACATGCCCCTCTGTTGAGCCTGCCCAAAGTTCATAAGGACAAAAAGGAAAAAAGGAAAAGCCTATTTCCAGAGGGTCTTTACATCGGGGTTTCCCGACTGGAAGATCTGTATATCATCCAATCGGTAAGACCAGTGCGGGTCATGCTGGAGTATACCCGCAAGACCGCGGCCTATCTGCTGGGGAAGCCTAAGCCCTTACCCTTTAGCCCTAAGGAGATTATCCTGGTTTTGGATCCCTATTTTCCCCAAGCCCTGGATCCGGTTTTACAGGAAGAAATCCCCCAGCTTATCAGCCGGGGGTATGGTCAGTTTGTGGTAAATAACCTGGGGCATTACGCTTATGTCCGAGCTAACTCTGCGGCGGTGATTGCCGGTCCTTATCTCTATAGCTTTAACCGCTGGGCAACGGCCTTTCTTGCTGCCTTGGGAATAGATCATGTCATTACCCCGCTTGAGAATAACCGGCAGAACCTGGAACAGACCGTGGAACCTCACCGACGTTCCTGCATGTTTATCACCCTGTTTGCCTACCCCGCGCTCTTCCGCATACGGGCAGACCTGGGGGCTACGTACTGGTTTCGGCATTTTTCTGACCGCCGGGATGAAACGTTTACCCTTATCAATAAGCCTGAAGGCTCGCTCGTTATCCCGGAAAAACCCTTTTGTATCATTGATAAAATGCCTTTTCTAGAAACCGCAGGGTTTACCCGTTTCATTTTGGATCTCTCAGGGCCTCCCTTGAAAAAAGGAGATTACCAGGATCTGATGCGGGGCGTGAAACATGCCGCTCCTCTTCCCCATACGAGCAGGTTCAACTGGAAAAACGGGTTTTATCAATAGGGGGCAGCTCAAACCGGAAGCCCCCGGATCGGTATTGCATGAAACGTTACATCCTCTTGGCATACCGAGAGTACCTCGTATAAATCTGTGGAGCACGTTTATCTTAACTAAAGACGAAATTCGTAAAAAAAACCGTGCGTATAAACGTCCTATCTGCTATGCTCATATTATGATCTTAAACATACGGTATTTGCTTTCCTTAATGGTATTCTTGGTTGGAATCGGTTTGCCAATTCTTACCGTGGTTGGTGATGTATCGATCTATTTGGATATTCCCAGCCTTATTATTGCCGGAATACTCCCATTTCTTTTCACAAGTATCTTATTTGGTTTTAAGGAAATGGGGTCAGCCTTTTCTGTTTCAATAAGAAAAGAAACGGAAAGAGAAGCATTAATAAACGCACTTAATTTCTTCAAAATATATGGCAAAGTAACCTGGATTGCGGGTTATATTGCAGTATTTATTGGAGTAATTGCAATGTTGGCAAATTTAGCAGACAAAACAGCATGGGGCCCCTATTTAGCATTGGCATTATTTTCATTGTTATACAGTGGAATAATAAATGTCGTAATAATAATACCGTTTACAGTATTTATAAAAAAACAATTGAAGGAGTAATAATAAGAAGCATAGAA
>JAISBK010000210.1 GCA_031266255.1 Treponema sp. | reverse complement strand
GAAGCAGAGCAATGGCTTAACCGGGCAAAAGCAGTGGATAAGACCAAAGTCGCTTCAGAATACAACTTAGGCAGGATTGCCTTTGAAACCAAGCAGTACCCTGAAGCCCTCGGTTATTTTGAAAAGATCCTTGCCCGGGATCCGGTAAACCTCATCGTACTCAAAGCCGTAGCCTATACGTACATTAAACTGGGGAATATAGAAAAAGCCGAAGCCGTGTACCAGCGGGTATTGGCCTTGACCCCGGAAAGTGCGGATGACGGGTACAATTATGCCCTGGTGCTCTATGCTATGGAAAAATACGACCAGAGCGAGCAAGTCTTAGCGGCATATCCCTTTGCCTTACAGGAGAATAAGGAGGTGCTCTTGCTCTTTGCCCGTACCCAGAAAGCCCAGCACAAGCCCGAAGCAGCGGATAGTTATGCCCAATGGTTTGAAACCACAGAAAAAACAGATGATCCTTTGGTACACTATGAATACGCCTCGGTTTTGGAAACCAGCGGGTTTTATGCCCGGGCTATTGAAGAATACCGGACCATACTGCAGCAAGTTCCCCACCAAGGTGCTCAGGGTTTTTCTTCGTCCCTGGTACGCGTGAGCCTTGCCCGGAGCCTCTTGATTGCGGACGCTGAAAGTGAAGAAGGGATCACTGAGCTTACCGCGGCTCTTCGGGAAGGCTTTACGGATATGGATGTCTTGGAAGCCCTCATGGAAGAAGAGGGTATTTCTGAGGACCATAAAGCGGCAATCCGCCGTCTCATTGACGAGGGTCCTCCGGTGGAAGAAACCGGGGGAGAGGAACCTGATACGGAAGAATCCGAGGATTTGTTAGAGGAAAGCGCGGAAAGACCTGAAAGCGGTGAGGTTTGAAGGAAAATCATGATTGTTTCGATGATACAGATACTGTTTGAGATTCCTGAAGTGGATACGATCAAGGAAAAACGACGGATACTCCGGTCGGTAAAGGATAAGCTGCAGCGCCGGTTTCACCTGAGTGCTGCTGAAGTGGATCTGCAGGATTCGCTTTCCTTTGCCCAAATCGGAGGGGCTTTGGTATCTAATTCCAAAGATTTTGGGGAGATGGTGCTGCATAAGGCGCTGGCCATGATTGAAGAGGACGTACCGGTCCGGATTCAGGATGTTCGTATCCATTCGGAAGAGTTTTGATTTTTTCTGATTTTTTATATACCTTATGGTATAGAAATTAAGGAATATACATGAAACAGAGTAAAGGGGTTTTGAGTATCCTCAGTGCAGGTATGCTTATGCTGAGTTCGTGCATTGGGATACAGGCGGATATTTCCTTGCGCGCGGATGGATCCGGTACCCTAGTCCTTGAGTACCGGCTTTCCCGAATGTTGGAATCCCTGGGAAAACTTGACGGCAACGAAGGATGGCCCCCGATTCCTCTGGGGAAGGCTGATTTTGAGCGTACCCAAGAACGGGTACCGGGGCTTACCTTAGTGTCTTTTTCCTCAAAGGATGATGGAAAGGATCAGTACAATCAGGTGAAGATGGAATTTTCCGATCTAGCGGCATTGGTTCGTTTTCTTGATGCCACCAAACAGCGGGCTTCCCTGGTTCAGGACCAGGGAAAGCACCGGCTTACGCTCACCTTCACCGAAGGTATGGACACGGCGGATCCGGATTTTCTGGCCCTTTTGGCGGCAGTTTCTGCAGGATATACCATTCAGATGAGCGTATCGGTTCCCCAGGAGGGGTCCTTGAGGGTGTATGACCGGGATGGAAACGCCGTGGATACCTTGCCTGGAATGAGCCTGGTTCCCCAGGGGAAACGGGTTTCTTTCATGGCTCCTTTAGGGGAGATACTGAGCCATAACCGGGGTTTGAGCATGGAACTAGGGTGGTAGCCAGGGATTAGGTTCTGTTCCTGCTGCCTCAACCCCGATTGCATAACCCTCACCGATGTAACCCGTCAAAAAAGTAACTACTTGTCCTGTATATTGCTCTAGCCGTATTATCATAGTATCAAAATAAATGCTGTTGCCTTGGATGCTAACCGATAACCCGTAGCCGGGGTGCGAAGGGGTATCATACTACCCAAAAAATAGGCAAAAAACGATACCTGAGGATTTGCATTTTTTATACGTTTTCTGTATACTAAGACGCGTTGTTGTGGCTTCTTGGGGTGATCTTCCGAGAGGCCAACTGGAGTCTGGGAGAGTTTGTTAGGTATACTATTTTTTTCGCACAAACGACCGAGTTTCGGTCCTTGAGGAGTATGCACGAGCTCCTCCATCATCAAAGGAATAACCAAGGTTGTATTAGGAATATACAGATGAATGAGATGCTCATAATGATGTTAATCATAGGTAATACGGTTTTAACTTTTTGCGTGATGAAATATCTTTTGATGCCCAAACAGGTAAAGCTATTGCCTAAATTATTAGAAGATGGGAACACTCAGGCGGTGATACGATCGGCTATGGCGCTTATTGCAAAACAACCCCAAAATATAGATGCCCATTACTACCTGGGGAGGGCATATCTTGCAGAAAATAGACACTCCCTTGCCTTGATTGAATTTAAAGTCGTCTCTCAAATGGGGATTTTAGGAACAGGGATTCCTGAGGTAGAATTCAGACAAACCATGGCGGAGCTTTTTATCTCCTGTAACCAGCCGGAAGAAGCCCTTAAAGAATACCTTTTATTGATAAAATTAGCGCCCGAAAAAGCTGAATCCTATTACCAGGTGGGAAAACTCTTTATCGAACAAAATCGGAGTGATCTAGCGAAGCAGTATTTCTATAAAGCCGAACTGCTGGATCCCCATGACCACCGAATCCACGGTGAACTTGGGTTTCTCTTATACAAAGACCAGAAGGCCCTGGAAGCTAAGGTAGAGCTGGAGAAGGCCATACAATCTCCTGAATACAATGCCCAGGCATATTTTTATCTGGGTAAGATCCTCAAAGAGGAGCGAGAGTATGCTGCCTCCATCCAGACGTTTGAACAGGCCTTGAAGAGCAAAGAGTTTAAGATCAAGGCCCTGATAGAGCGGGGGATCTGTTATATAGCCCTTGAGGCGATGGATAAGGCGATTGCTGAATTGGAATTGGCTATTCAGGCCATCAACGATGAAGTTCACCCTGACAGCCTTTATGCCCGGTATTTTCTGGGGAGCTGTTATGAACAGCTCAACCAAATTGATAAGGCCATTGTTCAATGGGATAAGATCTCTGCGGTAAAGAAGAATTTTCATGATGTAGAGCATAAACTGGTGCAATACATGGATTACCGCTATGATGCCCTCAAGGACTACCTCAACTATCGGGAGGAGGAATTTCTTGAGCTTTGTAAGGATATGGCAAGCAAAGGTATGGGGTTCAAGGTTCAGAGTATGACGGCGATTACGAATGGTGCTGAACTCATCGTGGTGGACAAAAATGTCATAGATGAAAGTAATCGGGAACTATACCAGATCATTCGCTTTTATCGTATGTATGAACTGATCCATGAATCACTCATCTACGGTATGCTGGAAGATTTAAGACGGCAAAATATACATCGGTGTATTATCGTAACCAATTCAGGTTTTGCCCAGGATGCCCTCGAGTACGCAAATTTAAGACCTGTGGAACTCTTGGGTAAGGACAAACTCCTAGCATTACTTCAACTTATTCAATAAACAGGGTATATTCATTATAGAGTGAGGAGTCAGAACCATGTATACGGAAGAACATAATAGCTATACTTCAACCAAAGTATTGGCAAAACAGGGAGTTACTGCAGTAGGCGGTATCCTCGGCGGGGTCGGTCTCCTACTCATGGGTGCGCTTCCCCCAATAGGGGGGATACTTTTGGGGGCTATTGCCGGGGTCGTGGGTATAGGAACGCTCCTTTCTAAAGATCCGGCGGAAAAGAAGCCGGGAACTATCCTCACGGTCGCAGGCTGTTTGGCTATTGCATCCCGGGTAGGTATTCCCTTAATTAAACCCTTAGCCGGAGCCTTCCTGGGATTAGGAGCTTTGGGTTTTTTGGCTCTGGGTATCTGGAACGGCATCAAATTCTTCAAAGGACTTAAACGCCGAGGGTGAAATACTTTTTTGAAACTTATGGCTGTCAGATGAATACGGCAGAGTCTGCAGCCCTCAAGAGGGTTTTGCGGGAACGGGGTTGGGCTGAGGCTCAGGATAGCGCAGATGCTAACTTGGTGGTTCTGAATACCTGTTCGGTTAGAATCGGCGCGGAAACCCGGGTCTTGGGAAGGTTGGCCCAATATGCAGCCCTCAAGAAAAAGCGCAGTGCCCATCCCTTTACCTTGGTGGTAGCCGGTTGTATGGCGTCCCGTTTAGGAGAGACCTTGAAAGTACAGGCCCCTGCAGTGGATCACGTGATGGGACCTGCCGAGGCTTCACGGTTTCCCCAGATCTTGGAATCCCTGGAGCAAGGCCGTTCCCTTGAAGTCCTGCGTAGGGAAAAAGCAGGGGAAGAAAAGCCGGTATTTTCCTTTGCTCCCTTGCATCTTGAGGAAGGGCAGTTCCGTAGTTTCATTCCCATCATGCACGGGTGTAATAACTTCTGTTCCTACTGTATTGTGCCTTATGTGCGGGGCAGGGAAGTATCCCGGGATCCTGGTTCCATCAAGGAAGAGATCCGGGCCGCTGCCGCGCGGGGGGTCAGGGAGCTTACCCTGTTAGGGCAGAATGTCAATTCCTATCATTGGCAATCAAATCCAGAAGCATCAGGACCCCTTGATTTTCCCGGACTCTTGGAACTCGTCGCCTCTGAAGCTGAAAAAAACGGGATTCCCTGGGTTCGGTTCTTATCAAGTCACCCTAAGGATTTTTCCGCTGAGGCGATCCGGGTCATGGCGGCCCACCGGGTGTTTTGCCGGCATCTCCATCTCTGCGTGCAGCATGGTTCCAATACTATCCTCGCGGCTATGAACCGGGGCTATACCCGGGAAGGGTACTTGGAATTGGTGGCGGAAATCAGAGCAGCCATGCCGGATATAAGCCTTTCCACGGATATACTTATCGGCTTCCCCGGTGAAACGCAAGTGGATGTGGAACAGACCCTGGCGCTCATGGAAGCGGTGAAATTCCTCTATGCCTATATGTACCATTACAACCCCCGGGAGGGTACTGCCGCCTTTACGTTACCAGGTCGTATAAACGAAGCAATTAAACGGGAACGGCTCGCCCACGTTATTGCATTGCAAACAAGGCATACAGTAGACTTATTACGATCACGTATTGGTTGCCGGGTCAGGGTCTTGATTGAAGGGGTCTCCCGGAAGAATACCAATGAATTAGTGGCCCGTACGGAACGGGATGAAATGGTGGTTGTTCCCGGCAGTCCTGCTCTGATAGGTTCTTTCGCCGAGCTACAGCTCACTTCCCTGAGGGGAAATACCTTCCGTGCAAAGGAGTTGTCGCTATGCCCTTGAGGCTGTTCGGATTTATTATAATTCTCATTGTCTTTATGCTGTTCGTCGGACTTAATCTGGAAAACCGGTGTGATATCACGTTCTGGTTTAACCAAACGGCCATCCTCAAGGACGTGCCGGTGTATTTAACGGCTTTTTCGTCTTTTATTGCCGGGATGCTTTGCGCGTTTCCGCTGATTTTCTTATTTCGTTTTAAGAAAAAGAAACAGGAAAAGAACGCGCGCGTCCTAGGAACCAGGGGCGTGGATACCAAAAAGAAGCGGGGAAAGCAGCAAAGCCAGGATATCCACGGAGACGTCGGTACTCCTTAGGGGCTTGAGGCGGCCGTGGGTTGTATGAACGTACTGGAAACAACTGCGGGTAAAACCTTGGTGCTGTGTGTTTTGTTGCTGGGTCTGTCTATTCAAGGTTCCGCACAGATCCTTCTTATGGAAGAAGTGCAGCGAATCGAAGAAACCGTAACCATCTCCAAACTTTCTCCAGGGGATAGGCAGGAAGCCTTCATACGGCTGGCCAAGCTTCTCCAACTTTCGGGAAATCTGGAAGATGCCGCCAAGGCATGGAAAAATGCGGCGCTGGCGGATCCACAAAACCAGCACGACACCGCCTTAGTTGAGGGGGCTTTCTGTCTTGTTGGTCTAGGAGAAATGGACCAGGCAGAAACCCAGGTAAAGCCCTTTCTGCAAAGCAAGCATCCAGGTACTCGGATTAAGGCCCGGTATCTGAATGCCCATATCCAAGCCTTTCGATCCGGAGAACTCGCGCCCCTGCGTGCCCTTGTGGATGATCCCGACTATGAGCGCTATATGCCGGGGATCTACTATACCCTCTGGAAAGTGTCTGATATCGAACTATACCAATCCAAACTGCTCTCCACGTATCCCCAAAGTCCTGAAGCGCTCATTCTTAAACAAGAGGCTTCCAGCAACAGACTGGTAAGTGCCCAGCCTTCAGTGCTATGGCTGCTCTTTCCCGGACGTGATCAGGTACGGTTTGAACCCCTGGTACCAGGTACTGGGGACGGTGGTACGCAGCAAGAAGCCCCGTGGCTGCAGACCGGTCTTTTCAGCAAAGAAGAGAATGCCCAGGCTATGGCGACAGAGCTTAAATCCCTGGGATTTGAAGCCGTGGTTGTCCCCCGGAGGGTAAATGGGACCTCTTTTTGGGCAGTAACGGTTCCATCAGGTCCGGACCTCCAAAAGACCAAGGTACAATTAGAAGAAAAAGGCTTTGAGGCATTCTCGGTATTTTAAAGCAAGAATGGCTAAAGCGGCTCATGTTTTGATTCTTCGACGTTGCGGTTAAAAAATGCGGTTGGTCAAGATTAGCTCTAAGGTTGGGGGGTCCCTCCCCAAATCATTTCGGGAGTTACCAAAATCCTTTAGAGAGTCTCGCTCAACATCACATATGAACGAAGCCGATATACGACAGGCGTTCAAAATTCCCGAATATGATGCGGTGTTTGAAGAAGGCGACCCCTCTAAAAACCTGCTCATCGGTTTTGACTGCAATGCCAATCCGCTTGAAATTTTGTATAATGTTATTGACGAGAATACGGTACAGGTGTTTCATGCCATGAGGTGCCGGGCCGTATTGATCTCTCTGCTCAAAGAATAGGAGAACGCTATGCCGGAATTGACTGAAGAAGAAGCGGACGCGCTTGATGAATACTATACTACCCATATACCCAAAACAGGACCCAACGGCACCGGCTTCATAAGCCGCCGGAATGCCCGCCTCCTGGGGCTGGATAATTTGACCATGGACTACCTCTGGGCTAAAGCTGAGGCCGACCACAAAAGCCCCGCTCAAATCATCGGTGAACTGGTCCGCGAAAAGATAGCCGCCGCTTCCGTATAAACCGCCTGGGCAACAGGCAGCCTTACCGGATCTGCGTCAACTCCATCTCAAAGACCAGAAAGGTATTGCCGGGAATACGGCCGTTTCCGGCGCCCTGTTCACCGTAGGCAAGTTCCGGGGGAATAATCACCAGCCGTTTCTCCCCCTGCCGCATATCCAGGACCGTCGCTTCCCAGCCGGGGATCATCCGTCCCGTACCGGCCTGGAACTCCAGAGCCCCGCCATGGAGATCGGAACTGTCGAAGACCTCCCCGGACAGGAACATCCCCCGGTACGTCATCATCACGGTCTTTCCCGCCTCAGGTTTAGGGCCGGTCCCTTCTTGCTGAACAATATACCGGATGCCCGAGGGACCTACGATTGCCTGGGGATACAGGGCCCCAATCTGGGCAATATCCGCGTCCCGCTTCTCCTTGGCCTTGGCAAGGGCGGCGGAAGCGGTTTCCCCTAACAGCGTATCAAAGGCGGCCTGATCCGCCTTAAAAGCAGCCGCCCCCGGACCGTTACGGATAATCGTTATCTTTTCGATCCGGTCCCCCTGCTTAATGACGTTTACCACCTGCTGACCCTGGATGACCCTGCCGAAAACCGTATGCCTGCCGTCCAGATGGGGGGTCGCCACATGGGTGATAAAGAACTGGCTCCCATTGGTCCCCGGCCCCGCGTTAGCCATGGAAAGCACCCCCGGCCCGTCGTGTTTCAGGGAGGGATCAAATTCGTCGGGAAAACGATACCCCGGACCGCCCGTACCATTCCCCAGGGGGTCTCCTCCCTGGATCATAAAATCCTGGGGATCCCCGTTGGCCCGGGAGATAACCCGGTGAAAGGTAAGGCCGTCGTAAAAAGGCTTACCCCCGGCGATATTCATCTTGCCCTCCGCCAGGGCTACAAAATTGCAAACCGTCAGAGGAGTCTTCTGATATTCCAGCCGCCGGACAATATCCCCCCGGTTGGTCCGGATCCGGGCAAAAAGGCCGTCCCCCAGGGCGGTATCCCCGGAGACACAGGCGTTCAATCCGGCGGTTAATACCGCCAGGACGCTCAATTTTTTAAACATAGACATACAGCATCATATCATACCCGCGGGATTCGGTAAATGTATTAATGGCATTAGATTGCAAAGAAGGTCCTTTAACTCTATACTTACGTTAGATG
>JAISBK010000185.1 GCA_031266255.1 Treponema sp. | reverse complement strand
CCACCCCACACCCCACCCCACCCCCCCCCCCCCCCACCACACCCCCCCCCCCCACCCCCCAACGGCCCGGCCGCAAGTAAATTAATTAACAACGGAACACAAACAACCGAGAAGAAACTCATACTGTACCGGCCCACGTTAAGGAGGCCGTTCTCTGCACCATACATACGTTAATCTTCCTTGTTAGAAAGATTCTTGCAAACGTTCAGTTTTGCAAGAATCTCTAGATGTTATTATTACCGGACTTTAAAAGAAAGTCAAGCAAAACTTTTTTGCAATCGATAAACCCCTAGAACGTATTAATTCTTTATCTTATAAGGAAAAATAAAGCAAAATAAGGAAAATAGCTCATCATTCACTGAGAAAACAGCTTTTTATTTTGGAGGTAGTCCCAATGGCTTACGGTGCCTACCAGCTTTCCCTCTTCCACAATGGGCAGGTGGGTAATGTGATGTTTGTAAAATATCCGTTCCACTTCCCGCATGGTAAGCTGGCCGTCGGAGATAACGACGTTTTTGGTCATATAGGCCTTAACCGGACTGTGCATTTGAGCAGCTTTTCTGCCTTTCATAATATCCCGGAGGCTTAAAAAACCGGAAACCCGTCCCTGGGCGTTGATGACCGGAACTCCGGTGAGGTCCATGGATTCCAGGAACAGGGCCGCTTCCAGGAGGCTGATATGCTCTTGGATAGTGTGGGCAGGCCGAGTCATAATGTCCCGGGCTCTGACCGCAGGTTTCAGCTTCCCTTCTAAATCCCCAAGAAACTGGGTATAAAACCCTTCCCCGTCTTGATTGGTGAGGGTTACGGAAGCCGCGGACTGGTGCCCTCCGCCGCCGTACCGGTAAAGCAGTTCGTGGAGATCAATAGAGGCTTTCTGACTTCGGGCAATCAGGAGGAGGGTTTTCTTTTTGGGAATGAAAAAAAAGGCAAAATAGGCGTCCGGGTTCTCCACATCCATGATTTTTTCTACGACTGGGGCAAGGCCCCTGACCTGGTCTTCCAGTTCCAAATAGCTGAGGAGGATCGTATGCCCCTGTATGATGCTGGTCTGTACCACCAGGAGCAGTTGGTTCAGTACCAGAATCTGATCGTCTTCGATGATGTTTTCAAGGAAGGACTTCACCAGCCGTAAGGAGGCCCCCATGTCCAAAAGATAGGCTGAAACCTCATAGTCTTCCCGCTGGACCGTCTCATAGGTGAGCCTGCCCGTATCCGCATAGATCCCGGCTAAGGCGATGGTCGCTTCTTCGGGGCTGAGGGAGACGCCCTGTTCCATCGCCAGTTTTCCCAAGTAGGATACGGTAGCCCCATACCTGCCCCCTTCCACCGAAGCTCCCAGGATATCGCAGCTTTCCAGGTTATGGTGATCGATGATCCGTATCTGAGGGTCTGAATTCTTGATATGGCTGAAATATTCTTTGACTCGTACCGCGGTACAGGTGTCTACGATGATGATACGGTCGATTTTTTCCCCGTTTAATTCTTCAGGATTTAAGAAATCAAAATAATCTTGGTACAGGGTATGCAGTTTACGGGCTGCAGGATGAATCAAATTGCTCTTTACCAGCCGGTACTCTGGAAAGAGCTTTTTTACGAGGAGCAGGGAACCGAGACAGTCCATGTCCATGTTGCTATGACCAAAGGCGATATCCATGTGAACTTATTGTACCGGGTTTAGGCGGTATGTGCAATCTATTTGTAAGCTGCACACCTCATGCCTTGATCTTTTTAAGAAGCCAAACCAGGTTATCCCCTAAATCCCGCATGGTTTGTAAGCCCTCGGCGTCCTTTTCCACGTCCCCTGGCGCGAGGGCAAGGCTCATGTTCAAATAGCTTGAACCGGGAACAATCATACCGTTAATCAGGAAAAAATGCTGAATCGAATCCAGGGCATGGATGGATCCTGCCCGGCGGACCGCGGCAACCGCCGCGGCTACCTTCCGGTTAAAGGCGAAACCGTCATGCCGTGAAATAAAGCCGGTACGGTCGATAATCGCTTTGATCTCCGGGGTTAAATCAAAGAAATACGTGGGCGTACCAAGCAGCAATGCGTCTGCCGCTTTCATTTGAGGATACAAATCGTTGACCCAATCCTTTTGAACGCACGCACCCTTATGCTTGCCGCATCCTCCGCAGGCTTTACAGCCCTGGACTTCCCGTCCGCCGGCCTGAAAGAACGTGGTTTCCAAGCCCCCTGCGCTGCACACCTCAAGTACGGTCCGCAGCATTTTTTCGGTATTGCCGCCCTTTCGAGGGCTGCCGTTTATTGCGAGTATTTTCATGGGCTCAGTGTACCCCATTACCTGCATTGCTTCAAGTCACTTTAAATGTATAATTATACGAATTTATCCCGGAAATAGGGGTAATGGCTTGCATTACTTGCGTTAATTTTGTATAATTATACAGTATGAGGAGAAACAAATCATGAAACCTATATTAGGTATCGCGGTATCAGTGCTTTTGGCCCTGGTAATGGAAACGAATGTCTATGCCAAGGGCAGCAAGGACCAGATCAGGATGGCCACCGGAGGTAACACCGGAACTTACTATTCTTTTGGTTCAGCGGTGGGACAGATCTTAACGGAGAAAACCAAGATCCCCATCACCATTCAGTCAACCGGGGCATCCAAGGCGAATATTCAGCTTATTGCCGCGGGGGAAGTGGAGCTTGCCATCGTACAGAACGATGTGATGGACTATGCCTACCGGGGGGTGGACCTTTTTAACGGGGAAAAAATTACGGATTTCTCTACTATGGCAGCCCTGTACGCTGAAGTTTGTCAGGTGGTGGCTAATCCCGGGGCTGGTATCAGTTCCATCGCAGACCTGAAGGGAAAGAACGTTTCTGTAGGAGATGCGGGGAGCGGCACTGAATTTAACGCAAGGCAGATCCTGGAAGTATACGGGATAACCTTTGACGACATCCACAGGCAAAACTTAAGTTTTGGCGCCTCCGCAGATGCCCTCCGGGATAACAAGATCGACGCGTTTTTCTGCGTTGCCGGTGCGCCCACTACTGCGGTCGTTGACCTGGCCATTGGCCGGGACATCGTAGTGTTGGAGATTGATGATGCCCATGCGTCGGCTCTACGGGATGCCTATCCGTTCTACACCCAGTTTCCTATTCCTGCAGGAAGTTACCGGGGACTTACCACAGAAGTAAAGACCGTGGCGGTAAAAGCCACCTTTATCGTGAGTAACAAGCTCACCGAAGATACGGTGTATCAGCTTACCAAAACCCTCATCGAAAGTAAGGGAGACATTGAAACAGCCCATGCCAAGGGAGCAGAGCTTTCTGCGGCGTATGCGGTGGAGGGGATTTCGGTGCCCTTCCATGCGGGAGCCGCAAAATATTTCCGGGAAATTGGTGCGCTTAAATAAAGGCGTGTAAAGTTCTCATCGCCTTGGGGCTGGGATTCCTCTCCGGGGCGGTATGGTCAACCTTGACGGTTCCCCAGCTCAGTATCCGGGATGCTGAGTCTGGGAGAATCTACGGAATCTGGCCACGAGTCGAACAATTTTCCATAGCGTTTATCCATTCAGTGCATCAAAGCCCGGTGAGCGAGCGCTTTCAGGTGGAAGGAAACCGGATTCGGCCTATAGCCGCTCGTTTTTTTTCCTTTGGTGCAGGGATGCAGGCGGAACTGGGGGAAGGACAAAGGATGAGCTGGGACGGAGACGCCCTGGTAATCACCGGCTTCACCCAGTCTTTCAAAGAACTCAATTACATTGTAGGTACGGTTTCAGACCATATCTTGTATATCCATAGAGAAGATAGAGAAAAAAGTGAACGTATCAGCCTTAGGGACCGGTGCGGGAAAAACGCCCATATTGTGATACGCATAAGCAGAACCGGCTTTGCCGGTTTTTATTAGCATTTATTAGCATTAAAGAAAGAAGGAAGACACCCATGACCCATAGTTCATCATCAAATGCTCAGGTTAAGTCCATGTCCTCGCAACCCATGAGTGAACAGGAAACCGAAGCGCTTATCGCCCAATTTGACCGGGAGTCGAATGTACGGCACTTTTCAGGGGTTCCTGATTACCTAGTTAAGGGCTTGCTGCTCTTTTTTACCGCCTATGTTTTCTGGGTTACCCTCATTGCCACCGTCCCCGAACAAGTCCGTAGGAGCGCGTTCTTGGGAATCCTGATATTCCTGGGGTACATCCTCTACCCGGTACGCCAGGGCACGCGGAAGCGGGTGAATTATGTACCCTGGTATGATTTTGTATTGGGGACCCTGGGGAGTATTGCGTTCTTTTATTATGTGGTGAACTTTCAGGCCATCATAAGCCGGGCGATTCAACTCCAAACCCTAGACGTGGTTATGGGAGCCATAGGGATCCTGATCCTCGTGGAACTATGCCGCCGAGTGGTGGGCATTCCCATCCTGGTGGTAGCCGGAGGGTTCATCACCTATGCGTTTGTTGCCGGGTTCTCCCTCAAACGGGTAGTACATCAGCTTTTTTATACCACCGATGGTATCATCGGAACCCCCATCGGGGTCTGCTCTACCTTTATTGTGTTGTTCATCTTTTTAGCTGCCTTCCTGGAACGATCCGGGATCGCTTCTTTCTTCATTGATCTGGCTAATGCAGTAGCAGGGTTCGCTTCTGGAGGGCCGGCTAAGGTGGCGGTCATTGCCAGTGCCTTGGAGGGGATGTATTCGGGGAGTTCAGTGGCTAATACCGTGGGTTCAGGAAGCGTTACCATCCCGGTGATGAAGCAGATCGGGTATAAGCCGGAATTTGCGGCTGCGGTAGAAGCCGCGGCATCTACCGGAGGCCAGATCATGCCTCCCATCATGGGCGCCGCCGCATTCCTCATGGCAGAGCTGACCAACATCCCCTATCCGGTGATTGCGGTCTCTGCGATACTGCCGGCGACCCTGTATTTTACCGGGATATTCCTGATGATCCATTTTGAAGCCAAAAAACTCGGCCTCAAAGGGCTTCCCAAGGAATCGATCCCCCATTTTGGGAAACTCCTCCTGGCTAAAGGCTACCTCTTCCTGCCGGTCATTGTCCTGGTAGGGCTTATGAGTATCGGGTTTACCCCGGCCTATGCAGCCTGTTTTGCCATACTCTCCACGGTGATCGTAACCATGTTCCGCAAGGAAACCCGCTTTACCCCTGCATCCCTGATAGAGGCCCTGGGAAATGGTTCCCGGAACACCATTGGGGTTGCTATAGCCTGCGCCATTGCGGGGATCGTGGTAGGGATCGTATCCCTCACCGGACTTGGCCAGATCCTGATCTCCCTGCTACTCACTGTGGCTAACAACAGCCTGTTCCTTGCCCTGGTGCTCACCATGATTGCCTGCCTCATCCTGGGTATGGGGATTCCAACTACGGCCAACTACGTGATCATGGCCACCATTACCGCGCCCATTGTGGTTCGAATGGGCGTACCCCTTATGGCTGCCCACATGTTTGTGTTTTATTTCGGGATCGTGGCAGACATTACACCGCCGGTTGCCCTGGCAGCCTACGCGGGCGCGGCCATTGCCAAGGCAAACCCCATCAAAACCGGAGTTACCGCCACGCGGCTGGCGGTTACCGCGTTTATCATCCCGTATATCTTTGTGTACAACCCTTCCATGCTCTTCATTGATACCACGGTTTGGCAGGTAGTGCTCATGGTAATTACGTCCTGTATCGGCATGTTCGGCCTTGCTGTGGGGCTTGAAGGGTACCTGTTACGGCATATCAATCCCCTTGAACGGCTGGCGGCTATTGCCGGGGGCTTGCTGCTTATTAAACCGGGACTCTTCACGGATCTTATGGGGCTTGGGCTTATTGGGGTAGTACTCGTGGTGCAGATAATCGGACAAAAACGCATTCCCGCGTAAGGGCTCGGTGTTGGTAGGGCTGCTACTCTACCTTCCATATTTTAATGGTAGTATCCTTGGAACCGGAGATAAGCCGGCTTCCGTCAGGGCTATACGCTAGAGAATACACCCTATCTTCATGGCCGACAAGGGTCTTGAGGAGTTTCCCGGTTTCCGCATCCCACATCTTCAGGGTCTTATCATCAGAACAGGAGATGATTGTCGCACCATTAGGGCTGTAGGCAACAAAGCGGACTCCTCCGGTATGGCCGGTAAGGGTCCTGAGGAGTTTCCCGGTTTCCGCATCCCAGATTTTTAAGGTCTTATCATCAGAACCAGAGACGATCCGCGTTCCATCAGGGCTATAGGCTACAGACCGTACATAGTCTTCATGCCCCCACAAGGTCATCAGCGCTTCGCCGGCCTCCCCATCCCATATCTTGAGGGCAGTATCAACGCCGCCGGAAACGATCCGGCGGCCATCAGGATGATACACCGCAGACAACACATACCCTTGGTGCCCTGAAAGGCTTACCAGTTCCCGGCCGCTGTGGGCGTTCCAAATCTTGATGGTTCTATCATCAGAAGCGGAGAGGAGCCGGCTGCCGTTGGGACTATAAGCCACGGAATTCACCGCTGCGATATGCCCTACCAGGTTTCGGTACAGGCCGCTTTCCGGATCCCATATCCTGACGATGCCATCGGTAGAACCTGTGCTTATCCGCTTCCGTTCAGGACTACAGGCCACCGATAAAATAATACCTCGTTGCCAGGAGGTTTTGATCACCCGAAAACTTCCCGCATCCCATAGCTTGATACTGCCGTCACTGGAGGCGGAGATGATCTGAAGCCCGTCGTAACTGTATGCCACCGAGCGGACAGGCCTGCTATGCTTAACCAAGGTATGCAGATCTTCGCTGTTTGCAGTTTGGGCCATCCCCCTGTGAAGCCCCAGGAGGAACAGCCAAAACATAAGCCATCGGTTTCTAGTCAACAACATCGTTACGAGCACAGGTCCTTACGGGATTCGGCAAAGTGGAGATAGGAAAAATTCTCTGGAATATGAGAATCATAAACCCCATGTTCATTGAGGGCCCAGCCTATACCTTCGTCCTGGGTTTTGCCGTGGTAGGTCAGATGCTCAAACCGGAAAAAGGCCGCTCTCAGGGTTTCCCCCGGGACTGGGGGGAAACATCGGCAGCTATAGAGCTGTGCCATACCCTTCCAGGGAAAGGCGATTTCTACCGTCCACCCTGTATCCCGCTGGTATGGGTCATTGAGGGTCCCATCTACTTTGACCGCGGTCTTGAGTCCAGGAAAATCATAATCCATAAAGGCCCACCGCTTACCCCGGTGATGCTTGCCGAACCTTGCCCCATCCTGAAAACCGCTTAATATATCCACATTCCGGGTATATACATCAAATTCCGGCTTGTCAAAGCGGCCCCCTCGTTTCAAGGCATCCTGATAGATAAACAGTACCTCGTATACCGTATTGAAGGCGTTTAGCTCAAATTCATAGTAACAGTCTTCTCCATCGAGAAACACTTCAATATCATTGTCGAACCAGATGAACGAATCCCGTTCTGTAAGGCTTGCCCGTACAAAAGGCTCGGCAATCCAAAAGGCGATGTAGAGGTTTTCTGCATCCCAGAGGCTGGCCATGCGGGTTTCCAGAAAACCCGGCTCCCCGCTTACAAGATCCACGAAGGCTCTCGACTTTTCCGCAGACTTCCAGACCGGTTTGTCCAAATTGCCGTCAACATAGAGAGGTTCAGGTGTTTTACGGCAGGTATAGTGAACGATGCGATCTTCCGCTATCCGATAAGTAGTATCCATACTCACTCCTTATACCTCTAGTATAAACCATAACGCCTGCGCCTGCCGCGGGCGAAGTGGGGGCGGTGTTATTTGAAGGGCGGCGTACGTCCCTTCGTTCCTACTTCTTGCGAAGCGTGCCATGTCATACGGCCAAGCTGCAATGCCACAGTATTAGACAGCACTCATCACAGGTATTAGGAACGAAGGGACGTACGCCTCATTTTCTGCGTACAAGGCCCCCAAGTCGCCCACCGCAGGTGGGTTAGCGGATGGTGAATCTTATGGGATACCGGTACTGTACTCCTACCGGGACTCCATTGGCTTCAGCAGGACTGGTAGCGCGGATGCCTTTGAAAGCGTTAACCGCGGCTTCTCCAAAGCCGCGACCCGGGGGATCCTCTTTGAGTATGGTGATCCGCCGAATCTCTCCGTGGGCGTCCACAAACAGCGCCAAGATCACGGTTCCTTGGAGGTTGGATCGCAGGGCAATAGGAGGATAGATCAGGTTTTTGCGGATATCCTCTTCGGAAAAAACAGGAACCTGGGAAACTTGGTGCTGTGGAAGGTATTCCGTATTCTGGGATGGGGAACGAACCGCTTGTGGGGGGGCCTCGTAGGGCAAGGATTCCACCACCACCTGATCTTCGGGGACTTCATCGGTTTCTACCATGGTTTCTGCAATAGCTTCTACCATAGTCTGCTGGGGTAAGGGCGGTTCAGGCTCTGGAGGGGGGGGCGACGGTGGAGGTACTTCTTCCTGAATGTCCGCTAATTTCAAGATCTTGGACTCAGGCTCAGGAGCTGTTACGGTGGTTTCCAGGTGGAAGACCAAAACAAAGATGAGGTACCCATGCAAACCTGCCACGAGCAGAAAAAGCACCAGCCGCATCCAGTTAATCATACCGGAGGGTGAACCTACTCCCATCACGGATCCTTCACCACAAGGCTGACGACCCGGTATTGCAGGATCTGGAGCATCTGTAATACCCGGTTAACATACTCAAAGGGGGTTTCCCGGTCCGCGATGATGTGAATGCGGGTATCCGGCGCTGCTTGATAGGTGTCGATGATGCTATTTTCGATGGTCTTCACATCACTGGGAAGCCCGTCCAGATAAAGCGCTCCTGCCCGGTCAACCCAAATTTCCAGGTTCTTTTCCGCACTGGTCTTTTTCGCGGCGGTGGCTTCGGGGTACTCGATTTTCACCTCCCGACGGTAATTCATAAGAGAAACCAGCATAATGAATATAAGGAGCAGGAACGCCACATCTGACATGGAATTGAGGGGAATCACGAACTGTTTCCGCTGCCGGACGAGCCTCATAAGCCCCCTCCTGAAACAGGTTCGTCTTTCATAGAAAATGAGAAGGAATCGACTTCCAGGGTTTGAGCCAGTTCCACAAAGGAGACCACCTGCTGCCAAGGCGCTTGGGCTGCGATGGTTAAGACCACCGCAAGGTTGGGATTGGCCTGTACCGCAGCCCGGATCTCCTGTTCTGCAGCCGTAAGATCTATGACCATACCCTGATACAAAAGGGCCCCCCCCTCGTCTAATTCAAAACGCAACAGATCATCTTTCAAGATCAAGCGGGTTGAATCCTTGGCAGGAAGACGCATGATGAATCCTTTGTTGCTATTAAATCCCGCAATCACGATGAAATAAATGATCAGCAGAAAGGCAATATCACTTGAGGCGCTCCCTTCTTCAAAGCGGCTTCTTTTCTTTTTCCTTCCAAATCTAAGCTGCACGATTTTTTTCTCTTTTTCCCTTTTATTTCCTTGTCTACCCTATCATTTTCATTCATTTGATTTTGGTCAAGATGTATTCCTGGGATATACTCTGGATTATCCTATCCCATTGATAGTACAGGTATATCCATGAAAAGGCTTCTTCCCAATCCCGGAGTAAAGCGCCGGAATTGCGCAGCACCTGTAGGGTTTCGGGGAAAACGGCTGCGGTGTAGTCCTGGTTCCATGAAACATCTTCTGCCTTGACCCAGGCGGCGGCTTCGGTGGTCCAGGTTGCAGGGCGTTGCTTGGGCTGCACCAGTTCCGGCATGAGCAGGGGTTTCCAGTACGCGTCAAAGTCCTCCTGGCTGGTAAAATCAGGCAGATCCTCTTGGGTATGCATCCAGTCGCTTAACGCGGCAATGCGTTCATATCGGCTCTGCAGGGCCGTGAGGGCCTCTTCCCCGGAAAGCCGCTTCTGCTCCCGCCGGATCTTTCCCCCTGAAATCTGTACCCGTTCTATAGGTCCCTGCCCGCGCCATAACAAGCTGTTTCTGTGCAGGATAAGCGTTGCCTCCCCGGTCAGATCCAAGGTAAATTCGTTCCACCCGGTATAATTGCCCCCTAAAAAATGAAGCTGCTGCACGAATACCTTGCCGTTTTCATCGGGAGGAGATGTCCAGAAGTGCAGGCCCGGATAGGCGCTTAAAGAGATTGCTATTTTTTCCTGTTTTTCCCTTTTTACCTCCAGATACCGAAGCTCCATACCTTCCGGCCCCCGGTACACCCCTAGGGTCTTCTCGGCAAACAGGGATCCGTCCAGTACCTGTCCGGCCTTTTCCACCAAGCTTGTGCAGCCCGAACAGACCAGCACGCAAACAAGCATCCCCAAGGACCATCCTGTGGTTTTAATACGTTGTTCGATCATCAATAACTCCATTTAAATCCCAGGGAGATCATGGGAATGGGTAATTGGTAACTGGCGGTGGTGCTCCCTTCATCTTCTTGGCCGGTATAGCTGTTAAAGGTGGTATTACTCTGTCTTGTCTTGAGAAAGGCCAAGGCATCTTCCACCGCCACATAGACTTCCGACTGCACCTTACCCTGGGGGTTAAACTTGAAGAAGGAACACTTAATATCCAAGGGCAGGGCAAAACCGTCCCGCTCCGTGTCGGAATAGCGGGATGAGCGTTTCCATTTCTCGATGACCGTTGTGGTACCATCGGGATTGGATACGGTAACCGGATAGCTGGTAACTTCCCCTACCACACTCTTAGGCGCGCCGCTGGCAAAGCCAAAACGGACCGCGATATTGAAGGCTCTCACGGGTTTAATATTCAGGACGAGGTTCAGGTTATGAAAGCGGTGAAACGAAGGGTAATACCAATCCGGATCATCTTCATCCTCCCCGTTCCTTGAAGGGTTCCGGTACCGGGCATGATTAAACGAATAGGAGATCCAGCCGTCCCAATACCGAGCTTCCAATTTTTGAAGCATCAGATCAAAGCCCCAGATACGGCCCTCGCCGTCAAACTGATAGTCAGGCACCAACTGATTGCCCTGGGTTACTAAGGCCATATAGGAACGATCAAACACCCGTTTGATATAGGTTTCAAGCGTAAGGCTAAAGCCCTGGGAAAAATCCAGCTTGGTTCCCAGAAGACTGGTCCAGGAACGGCTCTGTTTCATGTCAAAATCACCAATGCCGCTGTTCTTATCTATATAGATCAAGTTGGTATTCATTGAAGAAAACAAACCGGTTCCTGCCGTGATGCTTAGGGAATCCAGAGGCCCCTTGTTTTTCAGGATGCCGAAATCCAGATTCAGCCGGGGATTAAAGGCCGGCGCGGTTTGAATAGTGAAATCCTTCCCCACAAAGTAAAGATGGTCGAGGCGTAAGCCCAGTTCAGCGCCGAAACGCTGCTGAGGACTGGTATATTCCAACAGGGTATAGCCGGAAGAAAAAAAGCCCTGGTTCCGTACATCGTTGCTGAACGTAACCGGATAATGGCGATACCACACCGTACCTTCCGCCATGCTCTTTTCCTTATCCACACCCTCCTGCCAGAGATGGCCGTTTTCCTCCTCAATCCATTGGCTGTACAGTTCCTGTACCCCTACGGCAAACAGGAAGCCGTGGGTTAAATCCCAATCCATATCAAAACGCCCCTGATAATTGATGGTCAATTCGGTCATCTCATCACCCGATTCATTAGTCAGATCATAGGCTGTGTCGTCTAAATACTTACTACCGAATTTATCAAGGAACTCTGGTGAATAAGGGACATGCACGTCGTTTTGTATCCTGGCATCCAGGGCTGCGCTATGGAAGCCCCCGCCGGCAGTGGCTTTAAGCACCATTGAAGGCTGGGGATTAAAGGTCATACCCATGATAAGGAAACCTAGTTTATTATCCCAGCTAAACCGCATGTCGTTTCTGCTTATCAGCCCACCGGCCTCGCTTTCATTCTGAAAATACCCCCCTACCCCATCGCCCCCGATAAAGCCGTGAACGGTCCATTCCATATCTTGAGTAAACCGGTAATTTGCTGAAAAAGCGCTGCTGCGGATATACGGCGCCACGGTAATATACTGCACCTCTTCTATGAACTGCTTAGCCACCCATATAAAGGGGTCCCAATAGGTGATCTTCCCCATGACCATGACACCTCCCTTGCCCCATAAGGGAAAGGACAGGTTGAGGTTAGTCGCGCTGGAAGAAACCCCCAGTTCAAGCTCGGTTTCGGTACTCGAAGGCTTTTTTGAGCTTATTTCCAAAAGTCCTGAAATGGTGTGTCCATACCGGGAGGAAAAAACCCCATGGGAAAGCTGGGCGCTCTGAATCATCCGGGGATCAAAGATGGAAACCCCACCTCCCCAATGGTAGGGCTGATCAATGTAGAACCCATCCAGTACTGCGGTCAAGTCTCCGGGGGTTCCGCCGCGGATCGAAGGCATGGCGTTAAACATACCTGCATAACCCACGCCTGGAAGGAGCTTAATGGAGGTCATCACATCTTCAATGATGCCGATCTCTGCGGTTCGGGAAAGGTCTTTATTTGATATGGCTACACTACGGCCGCTTCTGGTTTCGCTTACTCCCGGTCTGGGGGCTTCGATCACCAATTCCTGGTTTTCCAGGATACCGCTCAGGCGCAGGGCAATGGTAAAGTTGGTTCCCGTCATAGGGACGAGCAACCTCGCATTTTCGTAACCGGGATAGGTGGCATGGATCACCACCTGCTGGTCATCGGGAACCACGAGCAGGACTTTGCCTTCCTCATCACAGGTATACTCCTGTCCGTCCCAAGCACGGATCCGAGCCCCTTCCAGGGGGAGGCTTAAATCGGTGTCTTCCACGGTTATCTCTATATCCCGGGCGTATAAGGGGATGAGACCGATTACCAGCAGTATCAGGATGGTACAGCGCCGTATGATTAATTGACCGGATATTCTTACCACTATATCTCTCTACTTTTCCTAACTTTTACTATATAGAAAAAACCCTGGTATAAACAAGGCCGGAGCACCTGCGGCAGGCGCACCTGCGGTGGGCGAAGTGGGTACGGTATTGTTACCAAGTACGGCGTACGTCCTTTCGTTCCTGATACCTGGGATGAGTGCTGTCCAATACCCGGCAAATTATCACTAAATATCAAAAAAATCATTGACAAATAGGATGATGTATAGTCTATCGTATGAAGGTAACTGCAATAATAGCTGATGATTTGATC
>JAISBK010000166.1 GCA_031266255.1 Treponema sp. | reverse complement strand
CCCCCCCCCCCCCCCCCCCCCCCCCCCCCCCCCCCCCCCCCCCCCCCCCCCCCCCCCCATGCATAGCTCTTTTCTAACGTCTAGTATGGTATTCATTGTTAGATGAGTCTATCATTATTTCACGGGACTGTCAACCCCCCAAATCAACGCAAGATCATCCCGGATTTCGCTTCCCGGAAATTTCGTCTATATGGACTTTCCATACCCCGGTTACCGCGAGTTGCCGGGCGATGACCTTATCAAATCCAGCCATAGCCTGGGGGGTATACCGTAGACCGAGCAGCCAGAGGGCGTGGATTTTTTCAGCGTCCTCTTGCACGGGTTCCGCAGTACCCAACACCACGGCAGAGGAATAGGCGAGGGTAAACTTGCCTTCCGGTATACAGGTCTCCCCTACAAAACAAAGACATACCTGGTTCCGGGCTTGGAGATTATCAATTTTCTGCCCTTCCTGAGCGCTGTGGAAGTACAACCATGCTCCTTCCCGTACAAAGGAAAGGGGAATGCAATAAGGGCTTCCATCCGCATTGACCGTTGCCAAGACCCCGTAGACGCACCGGTCAATCACTTCCTCTGCAAAATCCCGGGGCATTTCCCGATCTTTTCTCCGCATACCAAAACTCCTCTGGTTATATTTTCAAAAAGGACCCGGAAACTGATTTGATCACCTCTATGCGGCAAGGAATCCGGGAACAGAGCTCCCCCACATGGGAGATGAGACCTACCATACGGTGATCCCGCAGTTCGTCCAGGATCACCAGCGCCTTGTCAAGGCTCCCCTCATCCAGACTCCCAAAGCCTTCGTCAATAAAGACCGCATCCAACCGGATACCGCCAGATCGGGCCTGGATGGAATCGGCAAGTCCCAAGGCCAGACTGATAGAAGCCATGAAACTTTCCCCCCCTGAAAGGGTGGCACAGGGCCGAGTCTTGCCGGTATAGCCGTCAAATACCGCGAGATCAAGCCCGGTCAGGCCCCGGCCAGATTCCCGCTGCATGTCCAGAATCAAGGAATACCGGGACTCACTCATCCGCTCAAGCCGCTTGGTAGCAAAGGAAGCAACTTCCGCCAGGTATAAGCCCAACAACCACGCATCAAAGGAGCGCTTCTTGGGGTTTTTCCCCGCGAGATCTGCACTCAGGGCATTGAGGCGTCCGCTCTCCTTGGCCAGGGTTTCGTAATGTTCGGCAGCCTCCTTGAGCAGTGCCGCGTCCCGCTCAAGGTTAAGCAGTTTCCCCTGGGCCTGATCCCGCTGTAGTTCTGCTTGTTCCTGGGCCTGGGCCAAGTCCTCAAGTTGACCCCGCACTATCCCTGGATCCGCTTCCCCGGTACTGCCAAAGGCCGCTGCTTCGACTCGGATCTGCTCAAGACTGGTTTTCAGTTCAGCCAGGAGGGACGTGAGCCGTGCACCGGTCTCCCGCCACCGGGTAATGGCGGTTTCTAGGGCCTCTGCTTGGTCCGGGTTCAGGATAGCCCCTTTCAGGTCCTCTCTGGTGGTAAAGGGGGAAGCGGCCAGGACCGATTCCAGAGTAACGACCGCTTCCTGGTATTTCCGATCCGCTTCATCTCGGTTTATCCGGGCTGCGGTCTCTTGTGCTTCTGCACCGGCCAAGTCCCGGCCTACCCGTTCCCGGGCATCCCGGTATGCGGTAATCCGCTGCTCCTGTTCCTTGATCCCCTGATCCAAGACCTGAAGAGCTTCCTGGGCCCTAACCCAGACCGGTTTCCCCGAAGCATCCCGGCCAAAACCCCGCTCCTCCAAGACAAGGTGGTGTTTCTCCTGGATATCCTCAATCGCAAGCCTAAGACCCCGGTGTTTCTCTGCGATAACCGCCTGGTCTTGTTCAGTTTTCCCTAAGGCCCCTTCCAATGCACGAAGGGCCTCATACAAGCCAGGAATCAAGGCTCCGGCCTTCCGAGCCTCGTTTCTCCTGCGGTTGAGATCCTCAAGCAGGGTACGCCTCGTTTTAAGCAGCCTGGATACCGCCTGTGCACTTGGCAGGACATCCTCAGCAGGGAAACACCCGGTAAGAGCTGGATCCTCCTGGGAAGCCTCTCTGATCTGGGTAGCAGTCTGCCGAAGCACTGCAAGCTGGTGCTGCACCTTACCAAGTTCTTGGTTCTGGGCTTTCAAAGTGGTCTCCTGGATGGCCGCGTCCCGTTCAGCATCTTTCAAAGCATGTGCCAGAGACTCGATCTGCTGGTCCAGACCAGAAACCGCTGCAGCGGGTAGTGCAGGACGAGGATGCGCTCCGGAACCACATACCGGGCATGGCTCTCCAGGGATAAGTGTGGCCGCTAGGTGGACCGCCATATCTGCCTTTTTTGCCTGCTCACGCTCCTGTACCGTAGTTCCCAAAACCAGGATCCGCTGGTTTAATTCCTTTTGCCGCACTTCCCCGGTACTGATACGGCTTTTCAAGACCCCTTCCTCAATACTGAGGTCTCCTGCTTCGGTAGCGAGGCTTTCCAATTGGAGAAGCCGTTCCTTACCCTCCCCCTGGGTTTCCCATTGGGCATCCAGGGCTTCCAGTTCGGTTGAGCGTTCTTGCAATGCGTGGAGTTCCTGGAGTTTCATGGCCCGATTCTTGGTAAGTTTATCCTTTTGATTACCCAAGTCCAGGCTACGCGCCTTACACTCGGCTGCTTCCTGGATATTTCGGCGAAGCAACGCTGCTTCCCGGTTTATCTCTAAGAGGGGCGGGCGTTTTTCTTGGAGTTCCCGGACTGCCTGTTCCAATGCACTGATTGCTTCCCCCTGGGCTTCCGTTGCCTCAGCCGCTCGTCGGGCCTTGTCCGCGTATCTCTGGACCAACTTCAGTGCTTCCTCGGTCTGTTTCGCTTCCCCGCGCTTTTCCTCCTCAAGAACCACATACTCCTTCAAGGGTTGGGCCTTGCGGAAACGGGACAACTGGGCCTCCTGGTCTTGTATCGTCTCTGCTTCGTGCTGGGCAACTTCGGCCTGTATGGACTTATATCTTTTGGTAAGGTCTTGTTCCCGTTGGCTTAGTTCCAGAAGACGGGTCAGCCGGGCTGATTCCGCGGTAACTGCGGCAACGTGGGCCTTGGCTTTTTCCCAGGTTTCCACTGCCTGAGCACGAGCCGCTTCAAAGTCATCCAAGGAAACCCGTTTGCTTATATCCCCCAAGACCCGTTCCGCTTCCCGGGCCGCGGCGGTGGCTTCCCGGGCCTTTTCCACAGCCAGATCCTTGATACGGGCGGCCTTTTCAATCGGAAAGAGTTTTCCCAGGACCTCCTTCCGTGCATGGGTATTCTGTTTGAGAAACTCCGCAAACTCCCCTTGGGGTAGGAGGACGATCTTGAAAAATTCTTCGGACTGTAGCCCGATAAGCTCCCGGATCTTCTGGTCTGCTTCAGATTTCCGAGCGCTGGGATTGACCGGTTTTCCCTTGATTATTTCGTATAACACCACGGTTTCCTCGGCAACGGTGGTCCCGGTTCCCCGTTTTTTTGGTTTCTCCTGCCGCGGTGTCCGGTCAATGCGGTAGTGTCTTTCCCCAACCCGGAAACACAGGGAAACCGAACACTCCTGGTCTTCCCCCGCATGATCGCTTCGTAGCCGTGCCAGGTATCCCCCACGACTGCCCGGTACCTTGCCGTAGAGGGCAAAACAGAGGGCATCAAAGATGGTGGTCTTTCCTGACCCGGTTTTCCCGGTAATCAGAAAAATATCCTCTAGGGCATTAAAATCTATGCAAACCTTCCCCACAAAAGGGCCAAAATTTTCAAGGACGAGCAGTTCCGGTTTCATGCTTAGGTTTCCTCAGCTTCGATGGTGTGTAACAATTCCTGGAAGAGTTCCAGTTTATCTGGATCCGCTTCACCGTATATGTCTATGAGAAAATCCCTAAAATCCTCTTGGTCGATAAGGGCCCGCCTGTGCGTAGCCCCTTCCCAGAACGTGGGGTTTTGCCCGTGGACCAGTTGGCGAGCCAAAGCCGCGTCCTGTTTAACCGACAGGATCCAGGGGAACCGTTCCCGGAGCAAAGCCAGAGGATTTTCCACCAAGCCGGTATCGATAAGCTCAACCTCCAGGTAGTCTTGGATTACCGGGGTAAGGTCTGGAGAACCGACCCCATCCTGGAAAAACGAGGTGAACGACCCCTTGAGGATACTCAGTTTCCGCAGGGGCTGCACGGGAAGGGGATTTATCCGGGGTTCCTTGCCCGGTTCCAGACTTACCGAGAGCAATACCTTGGGGTGCGGGGCTTCCGCAAAGGAATAGGCCAGGGGACTGCCGGAATACCAGGCATTAGGCCCGGCTTTTTGAAACCGGTGAAGATGCCCCAGGGCAACGTAATCAAACCCGGAAAACCAATGGATGTCTGTCTGTTCCGCAGTTCCCCAGAAGATCCGTTCGGATCCGGCTTCCAGGCCGCCCAGGGCAAACAGGTGGGCCCCTAAAACCGTCAGTGCAGCCCCTGCTTCCTTCGCCTTACACCGGGCTGCTTCCAGCCGAGCCGCAGCTTCCTGGGCAAGCCTCCCTTGGGATCTAATGGGCATTGCCCCTTCACCAGCATCCGGTAACGGACTTTCCTGCGCTCCTTCCTGGGAAGCAGAGGCGGTTAGGACGGTGTTCAAACTCCCGGGGTTAAGGAAGGGCAATAGGAAAAAGGCCCCTTGCTCTCCGGCATCACCTGGTATGAGGATCGGGGTAGCCGCATCTTCAGGATCCGTTACGAAATGGATACCCAGTTCTGCGAAGAGTTCTTTCCCAAACCCAAGCCGAGAGGAGGAATCATGATTCCCCGAAAGAATGAGCAGCTCCAAATCCGGTCGCCGGGCTTTGAGTTTTCCCAGAAATGCGCTGAACAGGGTAACCGCATCCGGGGAAGGGATAGAACGGTCGTACACATCTCCGGCAATAAGCAGCGCCTTATAGGCAGAATCTTCCGCCAATTCCCGCAATCCATCCAGCATGTACTGCTGATCCTCAATGAGGGAATGTTCGTGCAAGACCTTGCCCAAGTGTAAATCAGCCGTATGTATGAAGGTAAGCATGACAACGTCATCATCAATGCTCTCAATCATTTTGTCAAGCGCATTGCTTCATATGGGTGCAATTTCTTTTTCGGTGCAAAAACGGGAACGTATAATATACTTGAGGTATCCCAGGGGAGGGGATACCTATGAACACAAAAGAACGGAAAAAACTCATACGAACTTGCGTTAAAAAGTTAAAATAAGGGTCATGTAACCATACAAGCGATATACGTTACGGTTTCTGGTAACTTTGGACATTTTTTCCTGAACCTGAGCCTTGCTGATTCTGTTTGCACTATTGACCGGTTTTTTGATTGATTATATAAACAGTAAGGAAGAAAGGGAAAAATAGTGAACATACGCCACTTTTGTGCTTTTTTAACCATGTTATGCAGTCTGACCGCTTGCACATTCCCGCGGAAGGACCTTGCGGTAATTCCCGATGAACGGGCAGGGCCTAATCTGGTCATTTATTTCGCCAAAGACGGCAATACGCGGCGGGCCGTGCGGGCTATTGCGCACAAGACCGGGGGCGAATTGTTTGACATAAACGGCAAACAGCCGCTGCCTGACCTGCTCGATTACGACACCTTTTTTGTGGGTGCGTCCCTCGCAGAGGGCCGTATTGCCGCACCCCTTGAGGCGTTCCTTGCCGCGACTGACTTTATGGACGGCAGGGTCATCCCCTTCTGGACCAGCAGGGACTCGGACGCAGGTTCGGCGGAGGATTTGAACGAGGAGTTTGAGCGGCTCATACAAGGGGAGCGGTTCCTGCCCGGCGGGGGCTTTTTGTTCGCCCGGCGGGTAAAGGCGCAGGACATCGAAGGGATGGCCGGAACCTGGGCCGAGGCTGCGCTTACCGAGCTGGGGCTGCGTCGGGCTGCCGGCGGAGATCAGGCGGAGGATATGGTAAAGTTGTTTGCCGAGGCTTACGGCGGGCGGCTTGGGCCCGCGGTCTTTCAGGACCAGGACTGGACCCTGGAGATGGACGGGGTCCGCTGGTACTATGCCCAGGGCAGGTTTCTCCCCGAGGACGACGCGGCCACGCCTGAGGGTTTCCGCCCCCAGTTCCTGTACCGGTATTCCCCGGAACCTCCCGGCAGCCCGGATGAAGCGAGCCCCTGGCAAAATACGGTCAACCGCATTATTTCCCGAAGGGAGGCTTTTGGTTCCTACCGGGCATATCGTCCTTTGGTAAACCCAGGAGCTGTCCGTTCTCCCTTTTTTGAAACCCTTTGGCAGGCGCGCAACCGAACCGAGGCCTTTGCTCACCAGCAATGGATCGATTTTTTGGGGCGGCAGGTACAGATCCATGAGATCATTGTCGCGCCCCTAGGCCGGGTGGATGTGCGTATACAGGAATTGGCGAAGAACGACCCGGAGATACCGGTCTGGCTCAATAAGCTCGCGAGCATTACCGGCTGGAACTGGCGGAACATCGCGGGCAGCGAAAACCGCAGTTTTCACGCCTACGGTGCGGCGGTGGATCTGCTGATGAAGGCCCAGGCAGGCATGGAAACCTACTGGCAATGGACCGCGGCCAAGGGGATTGACTGGCGTACGGTTCCTGCAGAAAAACGGCAGAATCCGCCAGTCGCGGTGATCCGGGCCTTTGAGGAACAGGGCTTTATCTGGGGCGGCAGATGGTCCCGCTTCGATACGATGCACTTCGAGTACCATCCTGAGCTTCTGATTCTGGGAACCGGACGAACAAATGCAGAACCTATTTAGAAAGCCCATTGTCTTAATAGGTAAAAAGGGCTATACTCACTCGATATGATACAAACCTACCGATTAAAACGTATCAGGGGTCGAGGATAGCCTATGGAAATGGATCTACCGGGTATATTGGAGCGGATTCAAGGGCCTGTTGCCCTGGCCTTTAGTTATCAGGCCGAAGATGTGGCGGCATTGCATCTGCTGCTCCAGAGTACCACGGCACCGCGGGAACTTGAAGTATTTACGTTGGATACCCTGAAATGCTTTCCTGAGACGCATGGGTATCACGAAGAGGTGGAAGCCTTTTTCCAGATTCCCATTAAACGGTATTACCCTGATCCTGATGAAGTCAGGCAGGTAGAGGAAAAACTAGGGGAATGGGGTATGCGGGGAAGCCTTGAAGACCGGCAGTATTGCTGTCATGTCCGAAAAGTCGCGCCGCTCAAGCGGGCCTTAGCAGGCAAAAGCGCCTGGGTAACCGGGTTGCGGGCGGCCCAGTCACCTACGCGCAGCAACCTGCAAATTTGTGAATACGATGAATCCCATAAGCTGATGAAGATAAACCCCTTAGTTGCCTGGAGTGAGGCGGACCTTGCCGTATACCTGCACCGGTATGGCCTTCCCCTGCATCCCCTTTATGCCCAGGGCTTCAAGAGCATCGGCTGCGCCCCTTGCACCAGGGCGGTTAAGGAAGGGGAGGATATCCGGGCAGGCCGTTGGTGGTGGGAAAACCCTGAACATAAAGAATGTGGACTTCATCTGAGAAAACCAGGAACCATAAACCCATGAATAAGCTGGATATGTTGGAATCCCAAAGCGTCTTCATCCTGCGGGAAGCATATAAGTCTTTTAAAAACATCGGGATGCTCTGGTCTATTGGTAAGGATAGTACGGTCCTCCTGTGGCTGGCGAAAAAGGCTTTTTTCGGGCATGTGCCCTTTGAACTCATCCATATTGATACGCACTATAAGATCCCCGAAATGATCGCCTATCGGGATTGGCTTGCCAAGGACTTAAAACTACGGCTGGTGGTGGGACAGAACAAGGCGGCATTGGCGGCCAAGCGCAGCTTCCCGGAAGGGCTTGACCGGATCTCCTGCTGCCAGGAGCTTAAAACCTTAGCCTTGAAAGAGACCCTGGACGGAACCGGTACGAGACGGGTCTATGATCCCAAGCGGGATGATTGGGAGGAAGTGGAACACGCGGACCCGTACCATGCGGTGATTGTAGGCGCCCGCAGCGACGAAGAAGGCAGCCGTTCCAAGGAGCGGGTTTTTTCCGCCCGGGATGAAAAGAGCGAATGGGACGCCAGTACGCAGCCACCGGAACTGTGGAACCTGTATAAGACCGAATTTGCCCCGAAAACCCATGTCCGGGTTCATCCTTTGCTGGAATGGACCGAGCTTAACATTTGGGAATACATTGACCGGGAGCAGATCCCAACCATCCCCCTCTACTACAACCAGGGGGATAATACCCGGTACCGTTCCTTGGGCTGTTATCCCTGTACGAGTCCAGTTGAGTCTGAAGCGCGGAATCCCAAAGAAATTATTGAAGAACTTTTAAGCGGAAAATTCAGGAACATTGCAGAACGTTCAGGGAGAGCCCAAGACCTGGACGGAGGCGGTACCCTGGAAACGCTCCGCAAAGCAGGGTACATGTAATGGCGGAAGAACAAGGGTTTACTCCTTTGGAGCGGATGAATATCGTTATCACCGGTCATGTGGATCATGGGAAGAGTACCCTGGTAGGCCGGCTCCTGGCGGATACCCGCTCCTTGCCTGAGGGCAAACTCCAGGCAGTGCAGGATTCGTGTAAAAAGAACGGCCGGGTCTTTGAATACGCCTTCTTGTTGGATGCTTTGGATGACGAGCAGAAACAGGGTATAACCATAGATAGTGCGCGGATATTTTTTAAAAGCAAGGTGCGGGAATATATCATCATTGATGCCCCAGGGCATATCGAATTCTTGCGGAACATGTTAAGCGGCGCGTCCCGGGCAGTTGCTGCGGTGCTGGTGATCGATGCCCTAGAGGGGGTTGCGGAAAATTCCCGGCGTCATGGCCTTTTGCTTTCATTGCTGGGGATTTCCCAGGTCTTGGTGGCGGTGAATAAACTGGACGCCCTCCAGTATGACGAACAGGTTTTTAACACCATCCGGCAGGAATATGGGGCCTATTTGGAAACCCTCAAGGTGAAGCCCTTGGCCTTTGTACCCATCAGTGCTCGAGAGGGAAAGAACATCAGTACCAGAGCGCCTGAGATGCCCTGGTATGCGGGAAAAACCATTCTGGAGGTTTTGGATAGCTTCCATAATCCCCCTTCCAATGAACATGGTTTTTTTGCCATGCCGGTACAAGATGTGTACCGGTTCAGTAATGACAATGACCAGCGACGGATCTATGCAGGAACCATTGTCAGCGGAGAGGTACAGGTCGGAGATGAGGTGCGCTTTTTACCCTCCCGTAAAACCGCGCATATTAAAACCATTGAAGTCTGGAATGCTCCGGCTAAGGTCATCGCCAAAACGAATGAGGCCAGCGGTTTCACCTTGGAAGAAGATATCTATGTCAAACCTGGGGAAGTGATGATCCGCACGGACGAGCATGCCCCGGTCCGGGTAAGTACAGAAATCAAGGCTAACCTGATATGGCTGGGGGAAAAGCCCCTGACCTTTGATAAGCCCTACCTCTTTAAGCTGGGAAGCGCTAAGGTTGATGCCCGACTGGAACGTATAGAGCGGTTCTTGGGAGATCGGGAGGGAGATTATACCGAATTGCGGCGGCATGATTGCGGCAGCGTGATCCTGCGGCTTTCCCATCCCATCGGGGTATCCACGTTCTACGATAACCCGTCTCTTGGACGCTTTGTCATCGTGGACGCATACAACGCCGCAGGAGGCGGTATTGTCCTTGAAGCGGTGGAGGAACCGCAAAAAATACCAGCAATACCCCATGATTTTGAAGAGGAACTTTTCGCCTTATTGAAGCGTTATTTTCCCCACCGATTTTAAGGGCACGTTTAACCCCACATTCACGGTGAAAGCGCATCTGTATCTCATATAAAAATCCATATTTTCTTATAATTATTCTTGTGCGTAGGCTGTTTGGCATAGATAATTAAGAATAAGGAGTAACAAGATGCTACATACCATGGTACATACAACTAATATGGTTAGTATAGGCTATATGTCTGGTACGTCCAGAGGTGAAAAAATGTCTCTGCCCGTAGTTCCGGTACAGTATATCTATGCTCAATTTGAGCATGTTTCCGGGGTTCCTGCGCCGGAAGGGATCCAGGGTGTACCTATCACGAAACTAAAAATTCTTGATTCCCTTATTGATCAGTTAAATGCGATGAAGGAAAAGAGAAACCCGGTGAAGGGTATGTTTTCAGATGAACATCTAGACGCCTTGATCGAGGAATACGAACAGCAGATTCGTCAAAGCCAGCGCATAGGCATGGCCCCCATACCTTACCAGCCGGTTCCTACTGCTCCTGTTGGGGTCCTCTTTGAGCTGGTAGCCTAGGATTTAAGGGTAAGCACGGTCTGATACCGATTTATCAGCGTAAAGATCTGCTTTTTCTCAGCAATATTCCCATAAGATTTTTCAAAAACTTCAGTTTTTGGAAAAATTGTTAATTTTGATCACATTTATACTTTTTTGTGATTGACAGTAATCTGAAAATCGTTTTATAGTACATATAATGAGTGCTTTGAGTAGGCCACAGTTAGCAGCCTATTATGAACAGTATAAAACCAATGAGGTAATCTTTAATAAAGAAATTCTTGAGGTTACAGGACTCGTAGCAAAGCAAGTATGTCTAAAATGTATGGGAAAATTATGGCCTTGTGTTATTTATTCATCTTCTCTCCAGACCGTGAAGATCTTGATCCGTACTCAGTCAGGATTAATTCAAAGCCTCCAAGAGGCTAACAACGGGGCAAGTATCAGGTTTTGTTTTCGAGAACATGAAGGGGAGGATCCGGTAACCTTCTTTGTAGCTGTCCGAGCTATGGGTTATATTCCGTATAGCGGTACGAAAGATATGGCTATGTTTACCCTGCAATTTGTCCAGCAAGCCCCAGATTATTTGATCGGAGTTCTGGGACGAATTCTGGATACCGCTGAAAATACCCGGAGTACTTCCAAACGGCGAGGAGAACGGATTATCATTTCCAACGAAACCCAACGTAAGATCGGTATTGCGTCTAAAGAGAGTTCTGTTTCTATCCAAGGCGTGCCTCGGCAGTGTATATTACGAGATATTTCGTTCTATGGTGCTAAGATTATCATCATGGGGATTGCCAAGTATCTTGACGACCGAGATGTGGTGCTCAATATAGACTTTGAGGAACCTCATGAAAGTTATTTCTTAAAGGGAAAATTTATCCATGCGGAAACCGTTGAAGGTCGAAAAGACATGGTGGCTATGGGTATATCTTTTTATGATGATTTAATACCTATGAAATATAAAATACGAATTAACAATTATATTACTCGGGTACGGGCGACTGACCGGATAGATCAAAGCGGAGGGGTGGATCAAAATAATCAAGAGGCGCTTCTCGGCACAACAAATGTTCAGAATATAGAAACTTAGGCCGGGTGAAACTTGTTGAAGCCCATGAAGGTAATGAGGATGCCTTGTTTTATATGAACAGAGAAAACCCGGTCGAAGTCCGGAAAACTCCAAGGGATAATGAAAAAATAGTGTTTTTAGCAGTTCCTGAATCCTTAAGGGGACCGATTGAAGCAGTATCTCAAAATGCTGCAGGAGCGAGTTTTGTTATTGATCCTACCATTCCGATTCCGGTAGAATTGGCCCCCGGGGCAGAGACCTTGGATCTGGAGGAACTTTCCTGGGAAATGATCATCGCAGGGATGCTTCGGGTGCTTACCATGGATCCTGAAGGAAAGGATGCCTCGTACTATCGGGGCTTTGTTCTTGCGGTCAAGCCGGATATTTTGACCGAATTTACCACCGCAGCGCTCCTCAAGGCTCGCAATGGAGATTATGATCTGGCCTTGGAAATTATAGACCTGTTGGCAGGGCTTTTTCCTGGTTTACCGGAATTGTTCCTCAACCGGGCGCTGATCCTGGAAGAACAGGCCGATGCCCGGCTAGAAGCTAAAGCTGCACAGGATGCGGCCTATAAAGCCTACCAAGCAGTACTGGAGTTCCATCCTCCTTTTCCCGATGGCGTTTTTAACGCGGGTTTTTTCTTTATGAAGCGGCGACACTTTGAAGAAGCTCGGGAATGTTTTCAGACCTATCTCCAACTGGGAGATGAATCTGAAAAGCAGGAACAAGCTGCCCGGATCCTGAAAGAAATCCAAAGCCATAACTTGGATGATACGGTGTTTCGGGAGGCTTATGATTACATTCGGGAAGGGGACCCAGTCCAAGGGCTTCCCAAGATCGAGCATTTCTTGGAACGCCACCCCGAGGTTTGGAACGGCTGGTTTCTCCTGGGCTGGGGACTGAGACTGCTGGGCCGTTGGCATGACGGGATTAAGGCCTTCAGAAAGGCCATAGAACTGGGGGGGGATACCAGCGATACCCGGAATGAATTGGCTATATGCCTCATGGAAAGCGGAGATCATCTGGGGGCCCGGAAAGAGCTCGAAGCAGCTCTTTGGGAAGAACCAGAAAATGTGAAGATTATTTCCAACCTGGGAATCCTTGCGCTTAAAACCGGAGACGATCAAAAAGCAGCAGGATTTTTCCGCACGGTCCTGGAACTGGACCCCCAGGATCCGGTGGCTCAAGAGTATTTTAAAGGTTGATACCGATCTGCATCATAGTTCTTTTGATAAGGCTAATACATACTTCCTACGGGATACCACCAAAGATTGGAGTTCTGCTAACATGGACTTATCCACTTCTTGAGCGATGGGAAAAATGTACTTCACCGTTTCTTCAGTGTACCGGTCGATAAACGCGGTGTTCACGACAAAGCCTAGGGCAATCATGTTGGAGATCCGATCCGCTACTTTGAGGGTCTTAGCATACCGGGACCCGCTTTCTAGGATCCGGGTCAGAAATTCAGCCTTGGTCTCCTCGGGGAAACGGGTAACCTCCAGGACCAGATCATACACCGCGGGACTTTCATAATCCACGGATAAGAGGAGATTATGATTGAACTCAGGTACATCCTCGATAAGATCATGGACAATCGACGCTTTAAGGAGCACTGAATCCACATACCCATAATCAATGAGGGTAGCCATAGTATCCAGTTGGTGCCTGAACATATTTCCCCCTCCTTCCCGTACTTTACCTATCAGCGCAGTAGCAAGCTGCATATAAGGGGCAAGGTGGGTTCCATTCAGCCGCAGCATCTCTTCGGTGGTCATGATAAAGCCTCCCTATCGTGATGCGACCGCTGCACATACATCATGATCAGTACCCCTAAAAAGATCCCGCATATAGGCTGCCAGCTTTTCCGTCCGTTGCAAAGCATCCGCCAGTTTCAACTGCTCCCCCTTCACCAAGTCTGGAGGGGCGTTTTTCAAGAAATGCTCATTGGCAAGTTTTGTTTGAAGGCCGGCGATAAAGGTACGATCCTTTTCAATAGCCTTGGTCAAGGTACGCTTCAGCACATCCAGATCTACTGCTTCGGCAATATACACAAAAGCCTCAAACCCGGACCCCACAAGACCGATAGAACCGGAGGGCCGGGTAAGGCTTGGTTCGGACTGTTCAATGGTGAGATCCCCTATCCCTGCCAATAGCTGCATCAATTCCCTGTTTTCGGTAAGAAAAACCCCGGGCGCGGACAAGGAACTAAGCCGAATCAAGACCGGAATTTTCTTTTCTGGAGCGATCGTACATTCACTGCGCAAAGTACGAACCAGACGGACCAGTTCCTGCAGCAGGGCAATGTTTTGTTCTATCTCAGGAACATTCCGGGCTTCATCATATACCGGATACGGAGCGGTTATGAGCAGCCCGTGGGTATGGGGAACGTGCTCATAAATGGCTTCAGTGATAAAGGGAAGCAGCGGATGGAGGAGCCGTAGGGATTCCGCGAGGACTTCCAAGAGCACGGTGGTGGCCCGATCTTTTTCAGCATCATCACCGGTACGCAGGGATAATTTCGTGGCTTCCACATACCAATCACAGAAGTCGTTCCAAAAATAATCGTAAGCCGTTGCCGCCGCATCATTGAATCGGTATGACAAGAAGGCTTCGGTCATGGTCTTGACCGCCTGATTAAGCCGGGCATAGATCCACTGATCCACCGGATTGAGCCTGGGATCCTCAACAAAGGTCCTATGCTCCAGGTTCATCAGGATGTACCTGCTGGCATTCCAGAGCTTATTGGCAAATTTTGAGCCGAGTTTAAAAGATTCCTTATCCACCAAAAGGTCTTGTCCATGAGCGCACAAGAAGGCCAAGGTGAACTTGAGGGCGTCTGCACCAAACTGGTCTACCAATTCCAGGGGGTCAAGGCCATTCCCTAAGCTCTTACTCATTTTTCTGCCCTGTTTGTCCCGCAATAAGCCATGGATATAGATGTCCCGGAAAGGAACAGTTCCGGTAAACTCAAGGCCCGCCATGATCATCCTAGAGACCCAAAAGAAAATGATGTCATAAGCAGTTACCAGTGCGGTGGTAGGATAAAACCGATGAAAATCATTGGTTTGTGCGGTTTCATCCTGCACTGCCCCGGGCCACCCCAGGGTACTGAAGGGCCAGAGCCAACTGGAAAACCAGGTATCCAGCACATCCGGGTCCTGTTTCAGGGTTTCGCCGCCGCAGGAAGGACAGACCGACGGGTCCTGCCGGCTTACGATGGTGTTACCGCAGGAAAGACAATACCACGCGGGAATCCTATGCCCCCACCAGAGCTGCCGGCTGATACACCAGTCCCGGATGTTTTCGAGCCAGTGCCGGTAGGTGTTTTCCCATTTCCGGGGATAGAAAATCAGCTCTCCCCGCTGCCAGGCAGCCAGGGCCTTTTCCGCCAAGGGCTGCATCCGTACAAACCACTGCTCTGAAAGAAAGGGTTCAATCACCGTATGGCAGCGGTAACAATGGCCCACCCGGTGGGTGATGGCCGTCTCTTTTTCCCAAAATCCCCCGGCCTTGAGGTCTACTAACACCGCTTCCCGGGCCGCTTTGACCCGTAAGCCCCGGTAGCGCTGGGGAACCTGATCGTTAAGTCTGCCGTCAGGGGTGAGGATTGAGATCGCCGGAAGATCATGCCGTTTTGCCAGTTCCCAGTCATTGGGATCATGGGCCGGGGTAATCTTCACCGCACCGGTACCAAAGGCCCTATCCACATAGGTATCCGCCACCACCGGGATCCGGCGGTCCGTGAGCGGGAGGACCAGGGATTTCCCAATGAGGGCTTGGTATCGGGGATCTTCCGGGTGAACCGCCACCGCGGTATCTCCCAGCATGGTTTCAGGCCGGGTGGTGGCTATTTCAACCCAGCCCTGGGGAGTATCTCCATAGGTTTCCTGAGGGTATCGGATATGGTACAGCTTGCCCGGCAGTTCCTCATGCTCCACCTCATCATCCGAGAGGGCTGTCCCGCAAGAAGTACACCAATTCACCAGATAATTTCCCTTATAAAGGAGCTTTCGTTCATAGAGGGACACAAAAACCTCCCGCACCGCCTGGGAAAGCCCTGCATCCATGGTAAACCGTTCCCGTGACCAGTCCACGCTAGCCCCCATCCGGGCAATCTGCCGGGAAATGAGCTCATGATGCGCTTCTTTGACGTGCCAGGTTTTCTGGATAAATGCGTCCCTGCCCAGGTCATGCCGGCTCTGTCCCTGGGCCTTGAGCTGCTTTTCCACCACGTTTTGGGTTGCAATCCCCGCATGATCCGTGCCGGGTACCCATACTACCGGCACTCCCCTCATTCGATGAAACCGGATGAGGATGTCCTGGAGGCTTATATTAAGCCCATGTCCCAAGTGCAGCACCCCGGTAACATTCGGGGGAGGAATAACCACTACATAAGGCGTTCCGCTTCCCTCTTGGGGCTTAAAGGCCCCCTGTTCTTGCCACTGCGTATAAATCCTGTCTTCAAAAGACCGGGGATCAAAGGACTTTTCAAGTTCAATCTTGTGTAGTTTAAGCCCCTTCATGTAATTGCCTTCATGGTAATCGTCCTTATGGTAACTGGTATCCGGTAATTTTCCCTTTTTTAATTTTTTATATTACAGATAATACTTGATTGCCCAAGCCTATGCAACAACCCCTGCGGCTCCCCTGCGAAGGTGGGGGGAACAAGAAGCCGCCCCCAGTTTGTCGGGGGCGGCTTCTTGTTTAACGTGAGTTCGATAGAATCTCAGGGGCCTCGATCATCTTACTGATACAGCAACTCAAGCATTTTTTGTCCATACCGTTTGCCCAGTTCTTCATATCCTGCAAAACTGAAGTGAATTCGGCGATTACCATCCTCTTGATTACCAGGCTCCCAACCGGTCAAGCCTTCTGAAGAGATAACAAACGCGGTGTTGGGAATATCCGCAAATGCTTCCGGTATGGACCTTATGGCATCAAGGTTGAGGCTGTCTTCCCTTACCGGCTCGCCCGCAAGGAACGGTACTTTTCCCGCTTCAAGCCCCAGGTCCGTGCACAAGCTGTTGTAAACCTTCCGCACATATTCGTGGTAAGGGCCGGTTCCTTCCTGGACGCCGGACTCCCCTTGATGCATGATAATACCCTTGATTACACCTTCTTCCTGGGCTTTTTTGGCCAAATCAACCAGCCGCTTGTATGGGTAATCCTCGGTAACAAAATCCGCAGTCGGAATCGGGAATTCCACGGAAGGGTCAACATAGGCATGACCCTGTTGCCGCTCCCACACTTGATCCGCCCTTGAGGTGATGTAGTTTTTGAAACCATCCACATCCGGCGAGAACATATTGATCTGCACACCGTCGACCGCGACCACGATAACCCCGACCTTGATTCCTTTGTCGGCAACCGCTTCGGCAATCGTCCTGCCAAGAAAGTCAGCGGGATTAATGCCGTTACCGGCGCGGTTCAGCGGCGGCACCGCCTGATACCATTGACCCTTTTGCCGTCCATAAGGGAGATTGTCATCATTGGCCGCAGCCATGACCACAAAGTTTGCGGGAGGGGTGTCATACCCGTTTTCACCAACCCATGTCGTGTCGGCGCCAGAGTTGCCGTCTTTCCCAATGGTCGGACCTATATATCCAACCATGTTGGATTGCCCAAACGCCAGGTAAATATGAAAATTTTCCTTCGATACCGTATCCTTCAATACCGTGTCCTCCGACCCTGTGTCCTTTTGTTTTTCAGTACTGGCGCATCCGCCAAGCACCACCGCAAGCCCCATCGCTACTGCCAGGGATGCATAAAACCGTTTCATTGTTTCCTCCATGTTTGTTAGTAATACCATATACGGTATCTTTTTGTCAGCCCATACTCAAAGGCCTTTCGTACTTGCTAAAGGCAGGGAGCGAAGAACCGCTCCCCACCGAGATAACCTTATTCCCAGCCTCCGGCGCTCTGCCTAAAGTAAATGCAACAACAGCCAAGGAGGAGACGGGTTGACACGTTGTTTTATACGAGGTAAGGTTTGTTTATCCCAAGGGAAGGTAACGATTTTATGAGGTACTTCCCGATCATTATAGGTTGAGGTCATGAATACAGTAGAGCTTGATGCGTATATCCGAAAGATTCCTGATTTCCCCCAAAAAGGGGTGCTTTTTTATGATATTACCGGTATTTTGGTGGACCCTAGGGCCTTTACCGGCTGTATTGATGCTATGTTTGGGTTGTACCAGGATAAGGGGATTGATGCGGTAGCGGCTATCGAAGCCCGGGGTTTTCTATTTGCCGCTCCGTTTGCGATTCGTATGGGGATTCCCCTCATTTTGATTCGTAAGAAGGGTAAACTGCCGGGCAAAACCATTGCTAAGGCCTATCAGCTCGAATATGGCAAGGCGGAGATTGAACTACAGCCTGAGGATATTCCCCAGGGTAAACAGGTCCTCCTCATGGACGATCTTATCGCCACCGGTGGGACCCTCAAAGCTGCGTGGGAACTCATCACCACGGCTGGGGGCCTGGTACCTGAAATATTTGGGGTTGTCGGGCTTCCCTTCTTGCACTATGACCAGGTATTGGCTCCCATTCCGGTACGGACCTTGCTCACCTACCAATCTGAATGAGCCGGATGTTGAGAAGATGACGAATCTACCGACTGATACCGAAGCGTTTGATTTTGCCGTTATTGACAGCCGCAGGAGTGAACGAACCGGGTATCCTGAAGTGGTATACTGCGCGGGGAAAACCCTGGAACAATCCGCGCGTATCATCATCCGTATGCGGGAACAAGGCATCCCAGTGCTGGGGACCAAGGCGGACCCGTCATTGGCAGAGCGGATAGCCCAGCGGTTTCCCGATGTGGAATACGATGCCCTGGCCCGGATTATAAGCGTAGGGAGTTTATGCAACCCTGCCGAACGGCAGGGACTCATTGCGGTGGTGGCTGCGGGTACTTCTGATCTGGGGATTGCCCGTGAAGCGGTACGAACCGCGGAATTTTTCGGCAGTACCGTTACCTTGATTACCGATGTGGGCATTGCAGGGATACACCGGCTTTTTGACCGGCTCCCGGAGATTCGAAAGGCCAACGTCATTATTGCCGTGGCAGGTATGGAAGGCGCGTTAGCCGGGGTTGTGGCCGGTTTGGTTGCGGCGCCGGTTATTGCCTTGCCTACCAGTGTTGGCTATGGAGCTTCTTTTGGCGGGCTTTCCGCGCTCCTGGGGATGCTCAGTTCCTGTGCACCAGGCATTTCAGTGGTGAACATTGATAACGGCTTTGGCGCGGGTTACCAGGCGAATCTGATAAATCAATTGGCCTGCAAACAAGCCAAAACCGGTTCCGTTTAATCCTCCACCCCTTAGGGCGTGAAGGATTAACGTAAATTCCCATCCAAGAATCAAAGCAGATGCCGCTTCAAGGTGTTCGCAACCGCTCCAGGGCCTGCCATGAGTTCTGCAAAGTACTGTTCTACCCGTTCCCCAAGACCTGCTTCGTAGAGATTGACCGCAAAGATCCGCTGGTCTGATAAGATAGGCGCCAAAACCTCATGGAAAGGCCCTGGCTGTCCCAGATGTAAAGCAGCTAAAGACTTGGCCAAAGACTCATACAAGGGATCGGGGCTTACGGTGAAAGCTGTACCGGTATCGTCTACTCCCAAGAGATACCGGATCCAGCCGGCCAATACCAGGGGAATGAGCTTGAGATCCTGCACATGCAGGGTTTTGCTGCTAAGATAGGCCTTGATGGTCTCCCCAAAACGGATGGGGATTTTAAGGGAAGTATCGGTGGCGATCCGCTGAGGGGTATCAGGCATGAAAGGATTGGGAAACCGTACCTGTAATACCTGATCAATAAATGCCTTGGGAGAGAGGATGCCGGGATCCGCCACCACCGGCAGCCCTTCCTTGTACCCGATTCCCTCTACCAGTTTTACCAGGTCGGGGTTCTTCATCTCATCACTGATCTTGGTGTACCCCAAAAGACAGCCGAAAACCGCGAGAGCCGTATGCAGGGGATTGAGACAGGTGCAGACCTTCATCCGTTCTACCTGGTCAACGGTTTTCTGGTCTGTGAAGAAGACCCCTCCATTTTCTATTTTTTTCAAGCCAGGAGGTCCTGCAGGAAAGGTATCTTCAATGACGAGGTACTGGGCTTCTTCGGCGTTCACAAAAGGAGCCACCCGGGTATGCTTAGACGTAACCTGTCCCGCCATATCAGTACATCCCGCCTCAAGGAGCATGTTCTTGACCCCTTCATCAGGCCGAGGGGTGATCTTATCGATCATGGTCCAGGGAAAGGAAACCTGCTTGGGATTTCGGATATAGGCAAGAAAACCCGGATCCACCCGGTCTGTTTCGGTCCATTGCACCGCGAACGCCTCCACTGCCTTAAAGAGTTTATCCCCGTTATGGGAACAGTTGTCCATGCTGACCAGGGCTACCGGCAGCTTCCCTCCTTGATACCGTTCATAACAAAGCCCTGCAAGTCTCCCGATATAGCTGGTAAGTCCTGCACCCGGCCCTTTGAGAAAATCCGCCTTCACCTCAGGGAGCATTTCACCTCCACGGCTGAGATCATACCCCTTTTCGGTAATCGTCAGGCTGACCATTTGTAAGGAAGGAGCACGGAAAATCTGTTTGAGTCGGGTAAAATCATCGGGTTTGTCCATACGCAGGGCTTCGGCTATGCTGGCGATGACCCGTTTTTGTATGGTCCCATCGGCTTTCAGGGTTACGGCCATGCTTAGATTGTCATAGGGCCGATATGCCAGGTCGATTATCTCCCCGTCGTAACCCGCGGCTACGATGATACCGGTCTTGGCCATCCCTTTATCCAAGAGATCCTGCTGAAGGGCAGCGAGGAAAGCCCGAAATATGTTACCCGCTCCAAAATGGACCCATTCCGGCCCTTGCTTGGTAGCCTCGATCATGGCGCTCCGGTCAAAATGAGGCAGCTCAATGCCGGCTTTTTCCCAGGGGGAAGGATTCCCCAATTCGGTGTTGTTTAAACGCATGATAATCCCCTTGTACGAGCAAAAAATGTACTGTATTTAATGATACCACAGGGGGCGCATAAAACCAACCGGTATAATGAACAGAATCCTATAAATGGCCGGAGAAGGAAACGGATAAAACAGCTGAGGATACGCTATGGTAAGGATAACAACGGGCGGACCGTTTAAGGCCCATCATACGTTGTGGATCACCTCCAAAACTCGAAATTCGGCCGGTTACTGAGAAGGATCCTGGATGAGCTGGGATATGGTAGCAAAGGAATAGCCTTGTTCCACCAGTTTTGGATATAAGTCCTCCAAGATCGAGGCCAATGCATGGGACTGGGTATGGCCTATCAGCACCGCAGATCCCTTCCACGCTGCTTTGCGAAGGCCCTCTTCCACATACTGGATCATGGCTGACTTTTCCTGAATATTGTCGATAAACACATCCCGCTCCTCAATAGGTATTCCCAAACGTTTTGCCACATCCGGTACCACGGTATCGGCGATAGTTCTGGAATCAAGAAAATATATCCCTTGTTCATGGCATACGCTCAGGATGGTTTCCATAGCCTGAGAATCCCTGGTTATCTTAGAACCTTGGTGATTATTCATCCCTGCCACCGGGCCTATTTCCGCTAGATTCGCTTCCACCACCGCCCGGATCGTTTCTGCAGGCATCCCCGCATAAATGGCTCCAGGTCCGGGATTCTGTCCCCCCAAGGCTTCCATAGGCTGATGAAGAAACAGTTCCTTACCAGAGGCCCGTATACGCCGAGCAGCTTCCACAGAATAGGGAAGCCCTGGCAGGACCGCAATGGTAAGGGGGCCGGGAAAGCGCAGAAAAGGCTCTAATTCCTCCAGGTTATTTCCCGCATCATCAATGACAAACCCAAGTATCCTCTTAGGCGGAGAAGGGAGGGGCTGGTAAAAAGGCGCTCCAGGACCTTCCGTATCTATCGGATCTTCAGGTGGTCTATCCTCTGCCGCCGGTTCTTGCGTAACCGGAGAAGCCACAGGCTCAGGAATCCAAGGCTCTTGAGCTGTGCCTTTGGGATAGTCAGAGGCATCCTCTGGAACTAAGGGGGCATCAGTACGTAAAAACAGAATACGGATAAAGATGATACTGACTACTACCAATATCCCCAATAAAAGACACCAACCAATGACGAGTAGGCTTCGAATTCGGCCTTGGGGTCTCTGATCCTCAGGCGGCGGGGGATCGGTATTTTCAGAAGCTCCAAGCATATTTGAACATAGCGGTTATCCTCTCGCTTGGTCAACAGGGTATTCTCCATCCTTTGTGCATCTTGACCTATGCAAAGAAGTTGTTGACACCATATTTTATAGCTAGTATACTTTCTTCTAAGTTGAGGTTCGGATGTTCGATATAGATGAAGAAAAAGATACATTGGCTAAAGCATTATCAGAACAATATTCCCAAAATATAATAAGCATGGAAGAATATGAACGTCTTTTGGAATATATAAATAAAATAGAAACAAAGAAGGAAGCAAACATCATTGAAAAAATAATACAAGAAAATAATATTGAAACGAATGAAATAATAATGCCCCAAACAAAGGAAAGATATTTCTCCATGTTTTCATGGAGAACGACAAACGTAAAATCAATCAATGGGAACGGTGGAAAATTTATCAGTTTATTTGGAACAAACAGAATAATAGTGGATAATTTACCTAAAGGGAAAACGGTGTTAAATGTAAATTCAGTATTTGGATTAACAGAAATAATAGTGTCAAAAAACATAAGAATAATCAATAAAACAGTAGCCATATTTTCAGGTATATTTTCACCCGATGAAATAAACAGGAAAAATGAAGAATTGCCTGAATTGTATATTATAGGGAAGGCAATTTTTGGAAACATAACCATAAAAGCAATAGATGTATTTAAAAAAGAAACAGAACAAGAAAAAGAATTTGAAGAGAAAGTAAAAGAAAAAATATTAAAGAGAATATATGATGAAATGTAAAAGAGGGCTATCCTGCGTCTATGACGGGCGTTTCGCAGAAGAGCTGAGGCGAGGCGGATCTTGAGGAGTACCTAATTCTAAAATAGAATTTTTACTAACAAGGGTTGTTTTCATCATTTCTCAGAGCTGGTGTGCCGAAGTGGTTATCTTGTCTATAGTTTTACTTATATTCAACCTGCCATCTCCTCTTGTATATATCCACTATATCCTGTGCCCTATCTTTAATCCAAGGTAAATTCAAGAGTATCGGCCCGTTCTTCTCATGGGGATTGTTCTTTACAACTACGAGCCATCAAACGCTTTTTATAGAGGCCTATGGTGAGGAAAGTCGCATGAGCGTCTCAAGATCAAGACCGGTGATTTTTTGCACAAACTCAGGGGAGGCCCCTTCAGCCAGGGCGTTTCTGGCTATCGCTCTGTTCTGTTCTTCCCGGCCAGCTTTCCAGCCTATTTCCTGTCCAGCTTCCCAGCCCGCTTCCCGTTCAGCCGCCAGTTCAGCTTCCAGGTTAAATTCCGCAAATAGCATGTTCATTACCTCCGACCCATTCCTCTCAAAAAATTCTTTTAATATGTTGTGCCGTATACACCACCCTATCGCCTCTTTAATCGCTCCCGTCAATTCCTCATCAGTAAGTCTTAACGGTACTCGGCCTCCTGATACGGTACCCGCATATTCCCGTACCTTCCCGGTAAATGCACTGTACCCTTTAAGCGTTCGACTCTGCCTCAGTCTCTCCTCGTTGTGTCCCTGGTTGATATTGTATACCTTACCTACCAACTCAAGCGCAACCGGTATATCCTTTCCTATCCCCAGAATCGACGCATCCTCATAAGCATCCGATAACCTCACTAGCCCCTCATCAGGGTACGCATCAACTCCGTTGTATAAGATTATGAATTCAGGTCGGGGTATCCTTATCCGTTTCCCCCCAAACGTCCTTCGATCCGCAGTCAGTTTCTCATAGAGCCGGGCACTATACAGCAAAAGCCGCAGGGG